>NZ_MCSD01000001.1:40562-272353 GCF_002872555.1 Vibrio sp. 10N.286.55.E10 | reverse complement strand
CTTAACTGACTGGCATTACAACTAAGTGAGCTCTTTTTTATTATCTATATCTTGCTATCAATGGAGTTATCTAGGAATCAGACCTGATTAACCAAAGATAAAGCTGTATAGGAAGCCTGCACCCATCGCCATGCTTAGGATAACGAATAGGAATGCTGCAATCATTTGGTTCTTGAAGATTGATTTAAGCAGGATAACTTCTGTCAAACTTGCACCTGCACTACCAATGATCAATGCCATTACCGAACCTAGCGCCATACCTTTTTGTACCAGAGCTGCACTTAATGGGATTACCGCTTCAGCACGAATGTACAATGGGATACCAATCACAGCTGCTACTGGAATCGCATACCACATACCTTCGCCAGCATACTGTGCAATTAGGTCTGTAGGAATGAAGCCGTAGATAAATGAACCAATCGCAATACCCATCATTAGGTAAGGGAAAACTTGTTTGAAGTCTTTCCAAGTTGAGAACCAAATTCTCATCCAACGGCTAGGCTCTTTCTTCTCTACGATTTCAGCAGTTGCGCTTCCATCTGCTGAACAGCATGAAACGGTCACTTGTGGCTCTTCTTTTTTCGAATCACTGCAAGATGTTTCTTTTGCCATTACTGGTGCAGGTTCACCACATGCACTTGTACCACATGAAGACGCTGCCTTCGCTGGCGCTGCTTTCTTAGGAGCAGAATCACCACAGCTAGTGCCACAGCTTGAAGCAGAACCTGTCGATTCATACGCTTCAGGTTTTACGTAACGCTCAAAGCCAAGCTTCTCAAGTGCGTAACCTGCGACTACCGATACTGTCATTGCGACTAAGAAGTAGAACACAGCGACTTGCCAACCAAACGTAATCACGAACAAACCAATGATCACTGGGTTCAATAGTGGGCTACCGAATAGGAACACCATCATTGGCCCAAAACCCGCTCGTGCACGCAGCAACCCTTTAAGGAAAGGAATCGTCGAACATGAACAGAAAGGCGTAATCGCACCTAGTAGCGCTGCAACCACATAACCCTTGCCGTTACGCGAGCTCAGAATCGATTGAATCTTTTCTGGCGTAAGAAACTCTTGCAGAATCCCAACAATGTAGCTGATCGCCAAGAAAAGGATGATTAGCTCTACTGCTAAGAAGGCGAACATATCAAGTGCGTCTTTTAGCATTGTTAACATTTCATTGCTCATAATTAACTCCAAACTGGATTGAAGGCCGGACTCTATGAGAAAAGTAACCAACCCTTAATTTCGAATATTATCGAATTATAGAAATATCTCGTAACAGATCAAGTTTTACTTCGATAAAAATCGAAATAATTTTCAAAAAGTTTATTTTTCAATGATTTAATAAATTACGGTCTTTACATTTGTATTTAGACCACATTTCGACTAATATCGAAATTAAATCTTGAGGAGTTAATATGAACTTAGAAGTCGTAGCGAAAGCACTTAAAGAGTTGGGACACCCTATTCGCCTAACTATTTATAAGAGTGTCGTTAAAGCTGGCTACCAAGGCATTGCAGTCGGCGGCCTACAAGAAGAGCTAGGTATCCCTGGTTCCACCTTGTCTCACCACATTTCAAGCCTAGCGTCTGCAGGCCTCATCAGCCAAAGACGAGAAGGAAGAACCCTATTCTGTGTAGCAGAGTATGAGTGCCTAGAAGGTGTGATTGATTTCTTACAAGACGAGTGTTGCGTAAATGAACAGTGTAACTGATGCACCTTTGAATAGAGCATCTTTGAACTTAGAACAGGTTTGGGCTGAGTATCAGCAAGCGTTAAAGTCATTCTTGCATTCTAAGGTCAACGACACCGCCGATGTAGACGACTTGCTTCAAGAGATCTTGATTAAGACTTATCAGAACTTAGATAAGGTACAAGATGCGAGCAGCGTAAAGTCGTGGCTATTCCAATTAGCCAATCACACGATCATCGACTTATACCGTAAGCACGCTCGACAACAACGTGATAGCCAAATTGATGCTGAAGATCTTTGGTTTACCGATTTAGACCACAATTCTGAGTTCAAGCAGAAGCTTTCATTATGTATTGAACCCTTTATTCAGGCGTTACCAGAACAAAGTTCATCATTACTGCTTGCTGTCGACATCAAAGGCCAAAGCCAGAAAGAGATCGCAGAGGCTCAAAAAATTAGCTACTCAACTGTTAAGTCTCGTGTTCAGAAAAGTCGTGGGGATCTTAAGAACTTATTCGAACAGTGCTGTAACTTGTCACTGGATAAGCAAGGCAATGTGATTGATTGTGAGCTTAAGTCGGACGCTGATTGCGGTAAGTGCTAATAAAAGTACTGATAGTAATTAACTCAAACCCGTTATTTAAATAGAACAAAGCCAGCAATTGATGCTGGCTTTGTTGTTTTCATAATCTGAAAATCACTCTTTGCTTAAACAAATCTAGAGCTTAAGAGAACCTAGTACTTAAGCGAACCGAACTACGCCGCTTCCGCTTTTACGACCGGTTGATAGCGCCCCGGTTTATGGTTCATCGCTAGAATCAAGTTGGTGACTATCGCACCAAGCACAGACAGAAGAACCAATGACACATCAACAATGAACAGAGAAAGCACAACAATCGTGCAGTCTAATGCCATCTGAACCTTACCTGCTCGAATTCCAAAACGTTCTTGTAAGAACAACGCCAGAATGTTGAAGCCACCTAAGCTCATCTTATGACGGAAGATCACCAGCATGCCGGTACCAATCAAGCCACCACCAAGTAAAGCTGCATACAATGCATGAATTTCGGCAATCTGAATCACGTGATACAAGTGATCCACAGCGAACGAAACAATCGAAACCGCGATAAAGGTATTGATGGTGAAGCGCCAGCCCATACGAGCAACCGACAAAATATAGAAAGGTAAGTTAAGTGCGAAGAACACTTGGCCAAAGCTTAGGTCTGTTACTTTGGTAATGAAGATCGCTAGACCAGCCGTGCCTCCGGTGAGCAAACCGACTTGGTTGAAAAAGATAACGCCGAGTGAAACCAGTGCGCTACCTAAGATCAGTGCCAGTAAGTTTTCGCGAAGGTTATGATCTTTATCCATGTGAATGACTCTCCCTGAATCTTTTAACATCGCGTTTCAGTAGTTTTGAAACGATTTATGCCCAAATTTACGATGTTTGACAGATAAGTCGAGTGAATGGCCAATGTTGATTAGTGATTAGTTTGTATATTAGTTTTTACAGTTTTTTGAAATCTTCAATTAAACAGACAGTTACGATCTTGCATTTGGAATTCAATGCTTAATTACATACTTCTATCTATTAACCAGCAAACTTCGAGTTTTCCTATTTATTGGTGACGTTTCGCCCAAATTCTAACGACGCATAAAATCATGCATAGATCTATGCATAAAACGCATAGACTAAATCACAAATGGTCATTTGATACATACCTCACTCGTCATTATGATGCGCGACTTCTTACAACATTGAGCGCATGTAAACACCGTATGTTTTCACAATCTCTTTTTGCCCAACTGGCCAGAATGACACTATTTCTCGTCATTAGTTTGGTCATTGTGCATCACAGTCAGCCATTGATTGATCTTCTAGCTCAACATGCCATAAGCAGTGGATGCCACCAGCAGTCAGCTCATGAGCATTCTGGGCACGAACATCACCATGAGATGACTGACCAACACATGTCAGCGCAAGACCACTCACATCACCACCATTAATTTAAGAGTATTAGAATGAGCATTTTCCGTTTTCCTTTACTGGTATGGCTTGGGATCGGCACACTTATTATCAGTCTAGGGATCAGACAATCATTCGGCATTTTCATGATGCCAATTTCAGATCATTTCGGCACGGGTCGAGAGTTTTTCAGCTTCGCGATTGCGCTACAAAACCTGTTGTTCGGTATGTTCCAACCTTTTGTTGGTATGGCTGCTGACAAATGGGGAGCAAGACGCATCATTATCGCTGGTGCATGTGCTTACGGTTTGGGTTTACTTCTTACCTCAATTTCTACCGAATCGAGTATGCTTTACGTTTCACTAGGCGCACTCGTTGGCCTTGGGTTAAGTGCGACGAGCTATGTGATCGTATTAGGTGCCGTAGCAAAAGTAGTACCTGCAGAGCACGCAGCGAAGGCATTTGGTTTAACCACAGCAGCAGGTTCATTTGGTATGTTCGCGGTAATTCCGGGCGCGCAATACATGTTGAACGAATTTGACTGGCAGAGTGCGATGCAAGTATTTGGCGTACTTTGTTGTTTCATGATCTCTTTTGCGCTGTTTATGCGAGCGCCGAGATCGGCAACCAATAAACAAGTAGAAGACACTCAGACACTAAAAGAAGCACTGTCTGAGGCGTTTGCGAACAAAAGCTACTGGTTAATTCACGCGGGCTTCTTCGTGTGTGGTTTCCACGTAATGTTCATTGCGACGCACCTACCAAGTTACTTAGCAGACAAAAACCTACCGGCGAGCAGCGCAGCAATGGCACTGGCTTACGTTGGCATCTTCAACATCTTCGGGTCTTACTTCTGGGGTGTAATGGGCGATAAGTTCAGCAAACGCCACGTTATGTCCGCACTGTACTTAGTACGTACTGTGGTTATCGGTGCGTTTGTAACTCTACCAGTAACGGAGTCAACGGCTGCTATCTTTGGTGCGGCGATTGGTTTCTGCTGGTTAGGTACAGTTCCGCTAACGTCTGGTTTAGTTCGCCAGATCTTTGGTGCTCGTTACCTGTCGACGTTGTACGGTTTGGTGTTCTTTACTCACCAAGTGGGTAGCTTCTTAGGCGCTTGGGTTGGCGGTCGTATTTACGATTACTACGGTTCTTACGAGCCAATCTGGTGGTCAACCGTAGTACTTGCATTTGCGGCAGCGCTTATCCATTTACCAATCAATGACAAGCCGATTGAGCGACTGAAATTGGCAATGGCTTAACGTTTAACGCTGACTCCCCCCACCAGCGAAAATCGATAAGCAATCCAATAAGAGAGTGGATATTGAAAGGAGCACATCCTGAGATATTCACTCTCTTTTTTATTGGCCGTTGAAATCGAAATTATAATTAGGGGCTGTTGACCTTTCGAGCTGGCTTTTGCAGCACTTTGTGGGAAGTTTATACTAGGCAGAGGGTTTGACGTGTAGCTAGCCTACATAAAAAGCCGATAACGCAGTAGAAATGAACCACAAATGCTGCCCGAAGGGTTCGGCTAAAATCGTTTTATGCATTGTTGAAGAATATTTGCTTAGAATGACTAGGCCACATACTCTTCGCCGCGCCTAAAACGATTTTATCTCGAACAAAATTCAACCACGAAAGTTCAATAGCCCCTAGCGAAACTTGCATAAACCTCACTGAATAATAAGACTATTCCTGCTGTTTTACTTTATAGTATTCGTTCGCTCCTTTAGAACTTATCCGCAGGCTTATGGAATACATAGATCAGACCGCTCTTATCGCGATGGCACTCATTTTTGTCGGCTCGTTTGTGCAAACCGCAATCGGCTTTGGCTTGGCTATTGTGGCTGCCCCGTTATTGTTTTTGGTCTCGCCTGACTATGTACCCGCGCCTATCTGTCTTGTTGGTCTTTTCATTTCTGTATTCAACGCGTTTAAACACCGAGCAAATATCTCTATTGGCGGATTGAAAATCGCACTATTGGGCCGAATTCCGGGCTCATTGGCTGGCGGGACTTTGTTGGTAATGGTATCAACAAGCGTTTTGTCACTGTGGTTAGGCTTATTGGTAGTATTTGCCGTGATTGTTAGCTTACTTCCGTTTAGGTTAGAACCGACGCCTGCCAAAATGGGCATCGCGGGGTTCTTCTCAGGCTTCTTCGGTACCAGTTCAGGCATTGGTGGGCCGCCAATGGCACTACTGCTTCAACACCAAGATGCCAATCAGCTTCGTGGTAACCTTTCTGCGTTTTTTGTGTTTAGTTCTATCATTTCATTACTGGTACAGATCCCGATTGGCTTCTTCACTGTGCACCATTTGATCATCACAATCCCGTTGCTTCCTGCGGCTTGGTTGGGTTACAAAGTGGCGTTATTGACTACGCAAAGCATTCCTAAAGAAAAGATACGTATCGGCTCTTTGTTGCTATGTTTTATCAGCGGCTTTACTGCCATTTGGCAAGGCTTAGCTGGCTAACTCGAAGCAGAAACATCGATAAAACAACAAACACACAGATCCACCACCAAACTATTGAAAGGGCGTTCTATGACATACGATGAGTTCAATACATTCTGTGAATCACAAACCGCCACCAGCTATGTGATGCAGTGGAATAACTCTCACGTTTGGAAAGTGGGAGGGAAAGTGTTTGCCATTGGAGGTTGGGGGCCGAAAGATGAGCCTGCGTTTATCTTCAAAGCGTCCGACCAGAATTTCGATTTTCTCAAAGAAGAACCGGGCTATAAACCCGCGCCCTACTTTGCTTCGCGTGGCATGAAATGGATTCAGCTTTTTGAGAGCACGTCAGAAAGGGATGAGGAGCTGAAATACTACCTCACAGAGTCACACCGAATTGTGTCCTTAGGTTTAACCAAAAAGAAACAAGCAGAACTCGGGCTCAATCAGTAACCAGAATTTCTGCTTGTTAAATATAGATTTATGCACATCTTAAAAACTTAGGCAGCTCTTAAAACCTTAAGACTCTCTTAATAACTGCGGCAATAAAGGTTCTATCTTTTTCGTTGGAATCAGTGGCACCAATAAATAAATTAACCCCGCAAAGGCGATAGACGCCGCTAAATCTTCAGGTCGATGCATACCAAGCCAAACACGGCTATAGGCGACACCACCAGCCCAAACCAACAAACCGCCGACTAGGTAAAAGCGTTTCGCCTCTAGGAACAATCCGCCAAAGAATGCCAAACACACACCGACGAAGATCATGTGTCCAGACGGGAAAGAGTAGTCCGTTTCACCCAACCAATGACGAGTTCTCCAATCGCTGACCTTATCTTGCACAGATTCAATCGCGGCGTTTTTTTCTACCAAAGGCAGCTCATAAAACAGCTCTGGCATTTCAACTACTTCTTGGGTAACCAAATACTCAGTATATGGGCGTGGACTCTCTGTTGATGATTTGAGAAATGTCTTCGCTGCAAAGCTTAATACCAACAAGACACCGAGCTGCAGACAAAGGCTGACTAACTTTGCTTTTGAGAACTTTAGCGTCAACACCAATAAAGAAAGTACCGCGAGTGTGATTAGGAAGCCCTGATTACCCGCAGAGTAAGTCACAAATGTCATCACAGCACCATAGAAAGGCAGAACTGCACTTCCAAGGTCGAAATGAGATCCAAAGATCAGAAAGGGAACGAGAGAATACAGACTTAGAACGAGCAGTAATAAGCCTTTGGATTTGTTAGAGAACAGAGAAGTCATGGCTAAGATCTTTTAGATAAAGTGGTCGGATGCTATCGCAGCTTAGCATCGTCAATATCAATTTTATGTAAAAACGGTCAGTAAGACGTCATGACGTAACATTATTCGGCTATTGGAGATTATTGCCATTGATTCGGTGAACAATGATTTGATCATCAATAACCTTTGCCATCCACTTATACGCATACCGACAGTAAAACCGACCAAAGACCAGCTGTACCGCACTAAACACAACGGTATTGTGTTCTGCTGATAAAGTGAACACTCACCGGGTTAACAGGCCAAAATCTGAAAAACTTTGCTGTCAGTCCTTTAAATCCACTATTGAAAGGATTACCATCTGGTCTGCTTTCAAAGCAAAACAGATTATTAATTTTTATTCTCAGGGCGGGGCGAAATTCCCCACCGGCGGTATGTCCTTAGCAAAATCTAAAGATAAGCCCGCGAGCGCTCGATTCGTCGAGGTCAGCAGATCTGGTGAGATGCCAGAGCCGACGGTTATAGTCCGGATGAGAGAGAATGGAAACACACTCGTTTAAGTTGGAAAGGCGTACTCATTTATTGGGTTCATGCCTCCAACTCGAAAGGGTGCATTTCGTTTTGGATAAAACCATAATGAGCTAAGGTCGACTTATAATGAGTCGGCTTTGTCGTGCTCGGTTGAGATCCCTCATGCAGCCCTGATTCTGGTGATATTTTAGGAGTTTAACCATGAATCAGTCTTCACTACTTGCCGAATTTGGCGAACCAATCACTCGCGTTGAAAACGCACTGCAAGCCCTACGCGAAGGTCGTGGCGTACTTTTACTTGACGATGAAGATCGCGAGAACGAAGGCGACATCATCTACTCAGTAGAACACCTAACCAATGCTCAAATGGCACTTATGATCCGTGAATGCAGCGGCATCGTGTGCTTGTGTCTAACTGACGAGCAAGCAAACCAACTTGAACTTCCACCTATGGTTGTTGATAACAACAGCACAAACCAAACTGCGTTTACTGTCACTATCGAAGCAAAAGTTGGCGTAACAACAGGCGTTTCTGCCGCTGACCGTGTAACAACGATCAAAACAGCTGCAAACCCAACAGCTAAGCCTACTGACCTAGCTCGCCCTGGCCACGTATTCCCACTGCGTGCTCGCAAAGGTGGTGTACTTGCTCGCCGCGGTCACACAGAAGGTACTGTGGATCTGATGCAAATGGCTGGTCTTCAATCAGCAGGTGTACTGTGTGAAGTCACCAACCCAAACGGCACAATGGCAAAAGCGCCAGAGATCGTTGCTTTCGGTAAACTGCACAACATGCCAGTACTGACCATTGAAGATATGGTGATGTACCGCAACGAGTTCGACCTTAAGCTTGCATAACGTTTAGCCCTCAATGCTGAACACTTAGCAGTTAAGGTAACTACACTGCGAAATGAACACTGAAAGGCCTCACTCTTACTGCTTTTTATAGTAAAAGCATATAAGGGGTGAGGCCTTTCTAATTTCTGCAGCTTGAAACAAGCCAGAGGTGGATCGTCAAAGTGTCTCTACTTATCGAAACCTCCCCAACCTAATCGTTAGAAAAGCGTAACCTCTCAAAAAATCCTGCAAAATATGAGAAACATTCACCCGAATGGTGAAGTCATGCACCATGATTGATCATCCATGATTAAAGTAAAAACATAAATCAATGAAATATAACACTTATTTATTTTGGCACGGTGTCTGCACTACCACTAAGTAGGTATACAAATGTTAGGAGTTGAATATGTTTGTAGTTATTTCAGTGGGTTTATCCCTATTAGTACTTGCAGCCCTGTTTCATTTCTCAAGGAAGAGACAAACTGCGTTATCACACAGGTTTGAAACCTTAGTTCTACTTAGAGAGCTATTGTTGTTATCACGTAAACATCGCGCTGCAACGCATTACGCTCTGGCGTATAAATTGTCTAGCGACTCGATTCGTAAAGTGAACGAGATTTACGACAACATACTTGAGGTCTCTGAATTGCTTCAATCTCATGTTTCGTTTGATAGTCGCCCTATGTATCGCATCTATCACCTTAAGCTCATTGCCATGCACAGCGACTGGCAAAACCGCAGCTTGGTGCGTAACCAATCGATTCATGGCAAAACAATTCGCCACAGCATGTTCTTGATGGATGAAGTGATGATCATCTGGCTGATCCAGTCTGAGCGAGAAGACATGAGTAGTGAATACCACATGAATTGGCAACAGATCTTAGACTGCATGGAGATCTTGACCAAGCTGAGAATGTGCATACCTGATATGGAGAAGCCTGAGGAGTATGCGAGATTCAAATTCTACGCATCTCAGACACACCGTAAACTCAACCAATTATCGATTATCTGCCCTATCAGCAGTGGGTCACCCATTTGTACACGTGCGATGCATGCACTTACCGAGATCGCATCAAGCACTGAAGCGATCCAACCAGTAGATAGCATGTACGAATTAACCAGTGATATCTCTAGCGTCGTGTCCCAAGTATACGACCAAGTATTATCCGACATTACGAGAAGCTTGTATCAGCCTTTACCAGACATCAACGAAAAGGTGATAAATACTCGATTATCCGTACATCATTACATGTAAAGACTTCGTGAGAGGAGAGCGTGCTGGAACTCTTAATTATTGAGTTCAAATCCGATATCACCATTGATATCGGATTTTTGTATTTATGGGCTTTTAAATTTCTATCGCTATGTATCATTGCCTATGAAGTTTCAAACATCACCAGACTTGATATCGCTAGCCCAAGCTTGTGCCGCAAAATCAATGAACTGACGAACAATCGGAAGCTGGTAACTGCGAGATAGATACACCGCCCAAAGAACGCTGCTTGGCGAAACAAAATCATCCAATATGCGTATCAATTTGCCATTAGCGATCAGTGGATTGGCTAAGTCACAAGGTAAACGAACCACCCCTTTTCCGTGCTGTGCGGCGCGAGTTAGCACCCCAACATCGTTAGCCTTAATGGTGCCAGACACCTCAACCGAATAGTGCTGGTTATCCTTAACAAAATCCCACTTAGAAACATTCAAGTGACGAAAACAATTGTGTTGTCGAAGCGCCTCGACCGTTTCAGGTTCACCATGTTTGTCTAAGTAGGCTTGCGAGGCACACACTACTGAATCAATTACCATTAGCTTTCGTGCAATCAAACTATCGTCAGGTTGATCCGTATAGCGAAGTGCAATATCGATCCTTTCATCCACTAGCTGGGTAAAACGGTCTGAGGCAAACAGTTCGACCGTGATATTAGGGTGGCGGTCGGTGAACTGTTCGACCACATCCAACAACATGTGCTGAGTTAAACCAATGGGGGCAGCAATTCGAATGGTTCCGGAAAGATCATCGGTTTGATTGAGTGAAGTAACTTCTAGCTCAGCGGTCTCATGGAGGATTTTCTCACAGCGCTGCAGAGCGATTTCCCCTGCCGCCGTCAAGCTCACCTTTCGAGTCGTCCTATGTAATAGCCTCTGCTTCAACCACCCTTCTATCTCTTGAACATGACGTGAAACCTGCAACCGACTCATGTCCAAATGCTCAGCCGCTTGGGTGAAGCTGGCACAATTCGCAACTTCGACAAAGCTACGCATTGCCGTCAACCTATCCATCACACTCTCCTTGAGCTGTTTAGCAGCTAATCGAATCTTATTAGATCAATATATAGATACAATCTACATCATTTTTCGATATTTATCGCAACCTAGTGAGCTATTAGACTGCAATGGCTGTCGAGAAAACGACTCAATAAATTAGATAATTGGAGAGACATTATGAAAATTGCAGTATTAGGCGCATCAGGCTGGATTGGTAGTCACATCGCTCAAGAAGCTCAATCTCGTGGTCACGACGTAGTTGCTGTTGTAAGAGATGCAGACCGCGTGGAAACCAAGGGCATTGAAGTTCGTTCATTTGATTTACAAGATGAAGCCGCTAGTCTAGCAAACGCACTATCCGGCGTTGATGCAGTAATTACTTCGATTGGCGGACGTACTCTGGGTAATCACGAAATCGTAAAAAATACTGCGGCTAAATTGCTGGCAACATTACCGAGCATTGGTATCGAGCGCCTACTTTGGGTTGGTGGTGCAGGCTCACTAGAAGTGGCGCCAAACGTACCGCTAGTGACCGTTCCGGACTTCCCTGCGGATTATAAAAATGAAGCGCTAGCACAGGGTGAAGCTCTTGAAGTGTTCAAGCAATCGAACAGCGAAGTGAACTGGACGTTTGTTAGCCCTGCAGCAGAAATATTCCCGGGTGAGAAACTATCGACCTACCGTACTGGTGGCGACCAGCTGCTCACCGACGAAGATGGCAACAGCAAAATTTCAGTCAGCGATTACGCTATCGCGATGATTGATGAGCTCGAAGCTGGCAAGTTCCCGCGCCAACGTATTGGTGTCGCTTACTAGTCAATTCATATAAAAACTAAAAAAGCCGCTTGTTCAAAACAATGCGGCTTTCTCATATTTATATTGAGCATTCCTTTAATCCAATGGCAAGTGACCCGTTTTCACTAGGATAACCGTCTCTTCTTCCACATAAGGGAAATGCTCGCTCATGTGAGGGCTACGCATCCAAGTATGTTTCGGGTACACGCCGTGTTCATCTTTGAAAGTGCCCGACAACACAAAGATCTCTTCTCCACCAAAGTGACGGTGCGGCTGAAAACGTTCGCCAACAGGCCACTTCACTAAAGCGACATGTTCGTGCTCGAACTCATGCAGTGGCATGACTTGTAAGCCACCAATGCCCGGAAGCCACTCCGTTTCTAGCGTATTGATTCGAACTTGAGTTAAGTCTCTCGCGTCAAACTGGTTGAGCTTAACCAAGATCGTGCAGCCATCTTTACTCGATGGAGAATGCGCACTGCCCGGGGGATTACGGATATAAGTGCCCGCAGGGAAATCTCCAGTTTCATCAGAAAATACACCCTCTAATACGAAGATCTCTTCTCCTTGCGGATGTGGGTGTTCGGAGAATGAAGATTGAGGGTCGTATTTCACCACGCTAGTCGTGTGACCTGATTCTTTCTCTTCTCTTTCTAGGGGCTTACGCCACACTCCTTTGGCAGGGCTTGCAACCCAATCTAGTTTATCGGTTTCGATAACCAATCTCTTTGAAAAGTCCATGTTAAGCATAATGACGACCTTACTCTAAATATTGTTTTAATTATGATTGTCTTTCTAGCTTCTATTCTACGCGAATACTCATCAAGGAGGCCATCTCGCTACTATTTTGCCTGCGCGACAGCCACCTAAAAAGAATCCTGATTAATTGCGGCCAGCGATCACGCCACCATCAACATCCCAGATTGCGCCCGTTACCCAATCTGCACTGTCTGACAGTAAGAAAGAGATGCTGTTTGCGATGTCTTTCGGTTGACCCACTCGACCAATAGGATGGAATGCGTTGAAGCCTTCTAGCGCTTGATCTACTTCTTCCGGCTTAATGAATGATTCGTAGATCGGCGTTTTAACTACTGCTGGAGACACTGCATTCACACGAATATTGTGGTCCGCAAGTTCCATTGCCATGTGTTGCGTTAAAGCGTGTAGTCCTGCCTTTGCCATTGAATACGCAGAAGATGGGGTTGCTTTGATCGCTTGCTTCGCCCACATAGAACCGACATTTACCACGTTTCCGCCACCGTTTTTGATCATCAACTTGCTGACAGCTTGAGTGATAAAGAAGGTTGCTTTGTTAAGTTGCATGTATTGCTCGTAATCTGACTCTTGGTGCTCAATAAACGCTTTTGGGTTGAAGTAGCCAGCGGCATTAACAAGGTAACCAATACCCTCTTCAAGTGACTCTAGATGCGCAATAAGATTCGACACACTTGCATCATCATAAAGATTAGCTTGCCAGCCAGTAGCGTGGCCTAGTGATTGAAGTTCTGATACTGCTTTATCTAACTTAGTTGGGTTATTGCCGACAACTAGCACATGGATATTTTGAGCGACTAACTGCTTCGCTGTTTCAAAGCCCATACCACTTGTGCCACCGATTACTACTGCAATACCATTTTTAGTGAAGTTCATTTTGTTATCTCCTAAGTCATGTGAACGTGGTAATCTTAGGCTTTGAACTAACACTATGAATAGTAAGTACAAATCGGTTAGGTAGGTACTTATTGGTACATCTTTATGAAAAATCAGGAAAACTTTTTTTCAAGAAAATCAGCGCCAGAGCGTTCCGCTCGCATGGTAGAGACCATCTACGGTTGTAAATGGTCGCTCACGGTTTACCAATTATTGGCAAATGGCATCAATCGTCCCGGTGAAATGGTACGCTCGGTCGAAGGGTTATCGACCAAGGTCTTGAATGAATGTTTAAAGCGAAATGTAGAGTTTGGGATTTTAGATAAGCAAATGTTCAACGAACTGCCACCAAGAGTGGAATACCAAGTGACACCCTTTGGTGAGAAGTTCTTACTGATTCTGGATCAACTAGAAAGCCTACAAAACGAAATCGACGAGATGTAAGCTCAAGCCGGTCACACTATTAGCAAAATACAGAAAGCACGATTAGCTCACTGGCATTTGTTCAAAGCGACTTTTCACAAAATCAATAAAGGTTCTAATCCGGCTTGGTTGATAGCGGTCTCGATGGTAGATCGCTGAAAAGTCGACCTTAGGCACCACCCATTCTTCAAATACTTGAAGCAACTGCCCGTCGTTCAGTTCTTGTAAGCAATAGATGGTTGGCACACGAATAATTCCGTTGCCCGACTTCGCGCCTTGTACCAACACTCGACCATTTTTACATTGCAGCCTGCCCGTCACATGCACATCGACCGTTTTCTTAGTGTCGTCCAGAGCTTGAAAGCTCCACTTACGCACCGAGCCGGTTAAGCAATCATGATGGATAAGGTCTTTGGGGTGACTAGGCTTTCCTTTGCGAGCAAAATACTCTGGACTCGCGAGTGTTCCCATCTCGATGTCTAATAGCTTTCTTGCGATAAAGCCCGCGTCTTCTATGCTTCCCATGCGAAAAGCGATATCGAACGCGTCTTCAATCAAGTCAACTCGGTTACTACTGAAATCAAGGCTTATGCTGATATCTGGATAAAGCTGCATGAACTCATTGACCAGATCCGCAATGACTACTTCACCAAGATAACCGCCTACACAGTTTACTTTTATGTCACCACGTACTTCTTCAACATCGTCCACAGCAGCAATCAGAGCTTGGTCTATATTATCTAAGGCTTGTTCGCATCTCGCGTACAGATCTTGCCCTGCGTGCGTCAATCTCAAGGTTCGAGTAGTGCGGATAAACAACGTCACGCCCATCTGCTTTTCTAGGCTACTCACTTGGCGTGATACGTGGGAGCGCGACACATCAAGCTCCTCCGCTGCTTTAGTGAAGTTACCTAAACGAGCGATAAGCACGAAAGAACGAATATCAGACAGGTTAATTTGATTGAGCATGGTCGCCAGCTTAGTTGTGAGATTTTAAGATGATGAAGTAATAGAGAGCACATGCTCATTGTTGCACCACAGCAACAGTGTTTCAAGTAAAGCGCTATATATCAACAATGC
Organism: Vibrio sp. 10N.286.55.E10; assembly: GCF_002872555.1. Taxonomy (NCBI): domain Bacteria; kingdom Pseudomonadati; phylum Pseudomonadota; class Gammaproteobacteria; order Vibrionales; family Vibrionaceae; genus Vibrio; species Vibrio sp. 10N.286.55.E10. The sequence continues at coordinate 257,403 of NZ_MCSD01000001.1, read as the reverse complement.
TATTTTCCTTAATATACCTCCATCGCAACGAAGCAAGACAACAAGCACTTGATTCGAATGCACTTAAACAACACGTCGTAGCCAACCGACGCAATAAAAGTACAGAGGAAATAAAATGAAAAAACTAATCGTAATTACAGGTGCAAGCTCTGGTATTGGTGAAGCAATCGCTCGTCGTCTAAGCGATGAAGGTCACCCTCTGCTACTTTTAGCTCGTCGTGTTGACCGCCTTGAAGCACTGAACCTACCAAACTCTCTATCAGTAAAAGTAGACGTGACAGACAAAGCGTCTTTTGATGCAGCAATCGCACAAGGTGAAGCGAAATTTGGCCCTGTAGACGCGCTTATCAACAACGCTGGTGCAATGCTTCTTGGTCAAATCGATACTCAAGATGCTCAAGAGTGGAAGACAATGTTCGACGTGAACGTCATTGGTCTTCTAAACGGCATGCAGTCTGTACTTGCTCCGATGATGGAACGCAACACAGGTACTATCATCAACATCAGCTCAATTGCGGGTAAGAAAACTTTCCCAAGCCACGCAGCTTACTGTGGTACTAAGTTCGCGGTACACGCTATTTCTGAAAACGTTCGTGAAGAAGTTGCTGCTTCAAATGTTCGTGTTACGACTATCGCACCGGGTGCTGTAGAGACTGAGCTTCTGTCTCACACAACATCTCAAGAGATCAAAGACGGTTACGATTCTTGGAAAGAAGACATGGGCGGCGTATTGGCAGCTGACGATATTGCTCGCGCGGTATCATTCGCTTACCAACAACCACAGAACGTATGTATCCGTGAAATTGCTCTGGCACCAACTAAGCAGCAGCCATAGGCCTTTGCTATCGCTACTAAATCGGCGATGAAATAAGCAATGAACTAAAAAAGCGCCACTACTTAACAAGTCGTAGCGCTTTTGTTTTAGTGGTAACTATAATTGCAATCGCCACATCAATTTTTACTCATACGTGATTTACTTACGTTCATCGTGAGGTTGTCGATGAAAAGAAAAAAGCGCCCAAGCTGGCTGGTGCTTGAGCGCCTTTTGTAAACTGAATATGTGGATTAGAAGTTGTAACCACCACCAACCATGAATACCCATGGGTCGATATCAACGTCTGTTTTGAACTGTTGACCATTAAACTTATATTTTGCTGTAGTACCAATATCTGCATACCAAACTGATGCGTTCAGGAACCAGTCTTCATTAATCATGTAGTCCATACCAATGTTTGCCGCTAAGCCCCAAGAATCATCAAGAGATAAGTCACTTAAGCCTAGATCTTTCGCTCCTTGGTTTAGTGACTCATCGAAAAATACAGTGTAGTTGATACCCGCACCTACGTAAGGACGGAAATCACTGTTCGCTTGACCAAAGTAGTACTGAACCATAAACGTTGGTGGTAGGTGTTTAGTCTCTGCTATGTCTCCGAGGCCAGTAGCTGAAATGTTATGAGAGAAAGGGCTAGCTGCCAATACTTCAAAACTGATGTTGTCGGTAAACATGTAACCGAAGGTCAAACCAAGTTGAGTATTAGAATCGACACCGAATTTAACTCCAGCTGTATCAAGAACGTCACCGCTGCTGTCGTTTGGAGATACTGTTGCTGCACCTGCACGGATGATGAAATCACCTTCTTTATGAGCAAGAACATTGGTTGACATAAGAGCCGCAATAACCGCAATACCACATACTGTTTTTTTCATTATAATTTCCTTTTGAGGGCTTCATATTATTGGTGAATGAGTAATCATTTCTTATTTTGCGTGCAAGGTAACACACAATAACCCTACTTTATTGATGGAAATCAATTTGTGAAAAGTTATGATTATTTATGTAAATTTATATCGACCTGATCACTTTATTCCTTCATTTTATTGACAGTTTTGTAATGCGACTTTTCCGTGCATCATTTTGTTAATCCAACCCAGTCACTTTGCTCAGATATCTTTGGATCAAAATAGAGCAAGCCAACATCCCGTACGCATCAATTTAGTGCAATCCAACAAGAAATATCCCCTCCTTGTTTAATATTCAATGAGTTACATTTGGCTTAGTGCTTGCAAGTCTATGTTCATAATCATAAATACATTGAGGTTCTGACCATGCAAGACACTCTAACAATCGTTCTGGCCGGCGGTGTTGGCTCTCGGCTTTCTCCCCTCACCGATAACCGCGCAAAACCTGCGGTCCCCTTTGGTGGCAAATATCGAATCATCGATTTCACTCTCGCGAACTGCTTACACTCTGGGTTACGCCAAATTTTGGTGCTGACTCAGTACAAATCACACTCATTGCAAAAACATTTGAGAGATGGTTGGTCGGTGCTTAACCCCGAGCTCGGCGAATACATCACCAATGTTCCCCCACAAATGCGAACCGGTGATAGCTGGTACAGCGGCACTGCCGATGCCATCTATCAAAACTTGTATCTGCTTTCTCGTAGTGAAGCCAAACATGTGGTGGTGTTATCCGGCGACCATATCTATCGCATGGATTACGCGCCAATGCTCAAGCAGCACAAAAAGAACGAGGCTGACCTGACCGTGGCGTGCATGGAGGTTTCGATTGACGAAGCCAAAGAGTTTGGTGTGATGGAAATAGACGAGTCTCTACAAATCAATAACTTTACCGAGAAACCACGTTACCCCGCGTGCGTACCCGGTAGACCAACTCGAAGCATGGCTTCAATGGGGATTTACATCTTTGATAAAGAAGTACTAACACAGGCATTATTGGCAGACGCAGAAGATCCAGACTCAAACCACGATTTTGGCAAAGACATCATTCCTAAGTTAGTCGGCAATAACAGCGTTTACGCGTATAAGTTTGGTGATGAGGAAGGACGTGTGACGCAAGATGCTTACTGGAGAGATGTTGGTACTATCGACTCTTATTACCAATCGAATATGGATCTGTTGAAACCGGCCTCGCCTATCGATTTATACCAACCGGATTGGGCTATTCGCACTTATGAGCCACAACTGCCGCCCGCACGAACCATTGCTTCGGTCGAAGGTAACCAAGGGATATTCATCAACTCGATGATCGCCAATGGTGTTGTGATTGAAGGTGGTTCGGCGCAAAACTCTATCTTCTTCCCAAAAGTGAAAGTCAGCAATGCCGCGATTGTGATTGATAGTATTCTGTTTGAAGATGTTGAGATTGGAAAAAACTGCCACATACAAAACTGCATCATCGATAAGAACGTCAAAGTGCCTGACGGAACCCAGATCGGTGTTGATAGCCTTGCCGACGCCAAACGCTTCCATATATCAAAACAAGGCGTGATTGTGGTGCCCTCTTCTTATCAATTTGAAGAGTAATCTTTGACGTTGGAATAGCTTTTATTTAAACGAGAAAAGGCAGCGAGTTCGCTGTCTTATTATCATTCGAAATAACCTTAACCAAAACCTAAATTCATCCCGCGTTGAAAGAGATTTATAAAACAAGGCTAGAATAAGAATTCGTAAGAATGTTTGATTGAGGCGATAAAGCCTAAGTCCTATAGAAGGCTTAGAGCAATACTTCAAAGATGAGGGATTTTTAAACACGTTTGAAATTCACGAAACATAATATGCGATCAGTTAATCGGACTTTCAAGGGAGTAAGGGGAGATTATTTGATAACACTGAAGTTAATCACACATGTGTACTTTCTCTATTGGTGAATCTATCCGATGTTTGCTACGTTTAAATGACACAGTCATTGGAAAGGTATGATTTATGAAAATAAACGTTCAAACACATCACGTATCAATTAACGACGACTCACGTAAAGACATCGAAGGTAAGTTCGAAAAGATATCAAACCATTTTCCATCACTGATTAGCTGCGACATCATCATTACAAAAGAACACAGCCAATATCAGGTTGAAGTGTTCACCAACTACGAAGGTGTACGTGTAAACGCAAAAGCTACAGATGACGTTATGTATCCAGCTATCGCTTCAGCACTCAAGAAACTTGAAGCAGGCCTAAGTAACCGTAAGGGACAATTGAAAGCCGACCTACACGAGAAGCCAACAAGTACGAAGCCAGAGATTGCTTCAGACATCATCCAAGAGATGAAGTTGGTATAACTCCACAGTAGAAGCTCGCTAATCAATAATAGCAGCGCAAAAGAATTTCAAAGCCAGCACATGTTGCTGGCTTTTTCGATCTATACATCAATTTCCTTGATTTTTCCGACCACCGACCTTCGCTTCCTATATTAGAAATAAGCCCAACTCTATATCGTTTTAACAAACTTATGTCGCTGGCTGCTATAACAATCGCTAGCGGTATTTGATACAGTGATAAGTAGAAATTTAGACAATAAAGGAATGTTTATTATGAAAAAAATCGCGCTAATTCTATTTCTAGCGACTCAACTGATGGCTTGTACAGAAGTGGGCAGTGAAGCTTGGTGTACAGATATGAAAGAAAAGCCGAAAGGCGACTGGACTGCCAATGAAGCCGGTGATTTTGCTAAGCACTGTGTTTTCTAATCACTGTTAAGCGTTAATTAACAACACTTAGTAGCACTGAGTGGAAGACATTTAACAACGAACTGAACACTCCACGCAATACAATAGATCCGAATAAGTGAGTTTGAGGATGGAACACCAACTAGGCAATAACTGGAAGCACATCGAATGGGTATTAACCGATGTTGATGATACGCTCACTTGGCAGGGTTCACTCCCTCCAGAAACATTGATTGCGTTACAAAAGCTAAGAGATAACGGAATTAAAGTGGTCGCAGTAACGGGAGCCTGTGCTGGTTGGTGTGATCATATTGCACAACTATGGCCTGTAGACGCCGTGCTTGGAGAGAACGGCGCCTTCTTATTAGAGAAACAAGATGGTGCATTACAACTCTCATCTGAAACGCCGCTAGAACAAGTGCGCCAGAATCAAGCCAAGCTCAAACAAGAAGTTGAATCGATCTTGCAGAGTTACCCAGACCTATCCCTAACTTTGGATCAATCTTACCGCTTGTGTGAGGTCGCGATTGATATCGGCCAAAACCGTCAACCTGTTGACCCTGAAATAGTGCAAGCGGTACTCGAAAGAATACATGCTTTAGGCGCACACGCGACAGCAAGTTCGATTCATATCAATGCTTGGTATGGCGAGCACTCAAAGAAAAACGCCGTGCACCGTTTCCTTTCGAGTAAAGGCCTATCGCTTGAACAAACCCACAAGCAAGCGTGTTATGTCGGCGATTCAATGAATGATCAACAGATGTTCGAATCACTACCGCTCACCGTTGGCGTGGCTAACATTGAGCATTATTGGGATAAGCTAGATCATCATCCAAGCAAGGTGATGTCACAACCGGGTGGTTATGGGTTTGCAGAATTTGTGGGTTTACTGCTGACGCTTAAAAGTGAGACAGCGAAAAGCTAACCATCCCCTTCTAAACAAGCTTTCTGTCCATTCAAACAACATAAAAAAACGACCGCTAGGTAGACCGAAGTACCTAGGGTCGTTTGAGCTTCAAAATGCTAGATAAGCTCTTAACTTTCACACAAAATATTGTCTATATGAGTTTGTTGCGAATGTGGATCACTACAGCTTCTGCAATGATAACCACAGCAAAAATACTCACCAATACCATCGACACTTTTTGCCACTCGAAAAGGTTCTGCGCATCGTTGAGCACTACGCCAATACCACCAGCGCCCACTAAGCCCAATACCGCAGATTCACGCACGTTGATGTCCCAACGGAACAGTACAATTGAGTAGAATGCGGGCATCACTTGTGGCCAATACCCTTTCAGAAGAATACTCATCCACGAAGCGCCTGTTGCGCGTAAAGCTTCAATAGGCCCCATGTTCACTTCGGCAATGGCTTCCGCTAACAGCTTCCCTACAAAGCCGATACTGCGAATTGCAATTGCCATGATACCTGCGAGAACACCGGGGCCAAATAGTGCGATAAACAGTAATGCCCACACTAGTGAGTTCACTGAACGTGAAGACACAAGGAAGAATTGAGCAACCCAGTTCAACGCTTTATTAGGTGTAATGTTCGGTGCGTTTAACAACGCCAAAGGGATCGCAAACACCAAAGTAAACAGTGTGCCTAATGTCGCGATGTGTAAGGTTTCAATCATCGCCGCGTGAATCGACTCAGGGTAGAAACCATAGTCCATTGGCACCATGCGCTCGAACATATCCGCAAACTGGGCGGGGGCGTCATAAAGGAACTCAGGAATCACTTCTACCGTCTGCCAAGACCAAACGATGGCACACACAAGGCTAAGGTAAACGGCAAATCGAGCCACACGTTCGTTGGGTGTAAAACGCTGCCACTCTCTATCAATAGATGCAGTTGTCATTAGAAGATTCTCCTAACAATGTTGGAAAGGAATTCGCCTACAAGAATCAGCGCGATGATCGTTATCAAAATAGCAGCGACAAAGTCGTAGTCGAAACGTTGGAATGCCGAGAATAACGTCCCACCAAGGCCGCCCGCGCCAACGATGCCCACCATAGTTGAGTTACGTAAATTCGAGTCCAACTGGTAGCTAGCGAAGCCAATAAAACGAGTAAACACCTGCGGCATTACCGCATACAGAATCACACTGATGAAGCTAGCGCCGGTCGCTTTAATCGCTTCAACAGGCTTGAAAGAGATCTCTTCAATCGCTTCTGCGAACAGCTTGGCAATAAAACCAATCGATGCGAACACCAAGGTCAGAATCCCAGCCAGGGCACCAAAACCCACGGCTTTCACAAACAAGATTGCGATGATCACTGGATGAAAAGAGCGACACAGTGCGATAAAGCCCCGAATAGGTGTCGATACAATCGAAGGCATCATGTTTCTTGCAGCAAGTAAGCCAAGAAACAGCGAAATGATGATGCCGAAGAAACTCGAAATGATCGCTATCTGTAAGCTCTCTGCTAAGCCACTTAGCAGTAGATTAGTACGCGAGAAATCTGGCGGAAACATTCTTGATAGTAACCGCTCACTCTCACCAAAACCGATGACCAAACGATCAAAAGTCAGCCCTAACGTTGAGAAACTGTAAAACAGATACGCAACTATCGCAACGATGATTGCTCGGTTAGTCCATGAGGTTTTGAACGGGTTTTCATGCTTCGCTGGCGACTGGTTTGACGATGCACTTGGCGATGAGCTTGGGGTTAATCCAGCCATGATTCACCCCCATAGATGATTTTTAGATCTTCCTCTGAAATGCCTTCAGGGCTGCCGTCGTAATGTACTTTGCCATTACACATGCCGATGATGCGTTTGGCGTAACGCTTGGCTAAGTTGACATCGTGGATGTTAACCAACACAGGGATGTTCTTCTGCTCGGCGAAAGTTTCCATCAGCTCCATGATCTCAACCGCGGTTTTCGGGTCGAGTGATGACGTTGGTTCATCCGCTAATAAGATATATGGGTCTTGCATGACTGCGCGAGCGATACCGACACGCTGTCTTTGGCCGCCTGACAAACTGTCGGCACGTTGGTTTGCAAAGTCTTGTAGGCCTACAAATTCAAGTAACTCGAACGCTTTTGCTAAGTCTTGTGGAGAATAGTTACGACGCCACGCATTCCAAGCCGTCATGTAACCCAAACGGCCGCTTAACACGTTCTCGATAACCGTTAAACGTTCCACGAGGTTATATTCTTGGAACACCATGCCGATGTGTCGACGTTGTTTACGTAGCGCTTGGCCTTTTAATTGAGTCAGGTCTGCGCCATCAAAAATGATTTCGCCTTGGCTTGGATCATTAAGGCGGTTGATACAGCGCAGAAGCGTACTTTTACCGGTACCAGATGGACCAATGATCGCGATGATGCCTGGCTCATCGATATCAATATTAATGCCTTTAAGGATTGGCTTGCCTGCCACATATTCGTGGAAAAGGTTGTTTATCTTTATTCCTTCATAGCTTGCTACGGCCATACTGCATTTCCTTGTGCGAATTTTAGAATGATCTATGCCCTACCCGCGAGGGCATAGATATTTAGTTGAAGTAGGTGTTTTTAAAGAACTAAGTCTTTCGAGAACTTAGTCTTCTAATAGAAAAAGAATTAGCCGTTGTTTGCTTGTTTCGCTAACTCAGCTGCTTTTTTCTTCGCGCGTTTAGCCGCATCTTTTTCCGCGAGTTTCTTAAGGCCAGCTTTAGTGTAAGCCGTACCTGTCGCGTGGGCGATATCACGAATCACGTCCCACTCTTCTTTGTAGCTGATTGGTGAGAAGCGGTCTGCACCTTTGAATGATGCGCTCATCTCTGGTGTGAAGCGGTAGCTAAAGAAAGCTTCGTTGATCTTCTCAACCAGCTCCGGTTTTAGGTTGTACGCGTAACCAAACGCAGACGTTGGGAAGCGCGGGCTACGGTAGATGATCTTAAGCTCAGAATCATCAACACGACCTGCTGCCACCATACGATCGTACACGTCAGATGCCACAGGTGCTGCATCATAGTCTCCGTTGAATACACCTAGAATCGATTGGTCATGCTTACCTGAGTAAAGCACTTTGTAGTCTTCATCTGGCACTAACCCTTTAGCTGGGAACAACGCACGAGGAGCTAGGTTGCCAGAGTTTGATGATGCAGAAGTGTGTGCAACCTTTTTGCCTTTTAGATCAGCCATGGTGTTGATACCACTGTCTTTGCGTACAATGGTAATCAGGTTGTAGCCTTGGAAACCAGACTCATCGCCTTTCACTGCAATTGGAACGTAGCCCGCTAGGTTAACCGCGTAGCCAGTTGGGCCCGTAGAGAAACCAGCTACGTGCAAACGGCCAGAACGCATCGCTTCTACTTGTGCAGAGTTCGAGTGCACCGTGTAGTAAATCACTCGCTTACCCGTGATTTTGCTTAAGTGAGCTTGGAAGTCGGCAAACGCATCTTTGTACAAAGCAGGGTCTTCTACTGGCGTGTAAGTAAACACAAGCGTGCTTGGGTCATTCCACTCATCTGGGTTCTTCGGTGAATCGGCGACCAAATCTTGGTTTTCATCACAGTATCGATCGTCTAACACACCACGACTAGAGCAGTCGCTTGCCATAGCCATTGAAGGAAGTAGTAATGAGCTAGCGATTAACAGTCCTTTAACACTGATTTTCATATTCAAACCTTACTTTTACTTATTGTTGAAAGTCACCTTCGCTATTGCAGCCTTCGTGCCATATTTTTATTTGCTAAATTTCAATGACTTACAACAAAAATCAAACTAACCAAGATCTTTTGAGTCATTGATGTCCAACTCAAAACCAATCATTTGGGTCATTTCTGTCCCATCAACCTTGATGGTAAAAAAAGAGCCCGAAGGCTCTTTGGTTCACTGCTTTTTCTCTTATTATTCTTCAATAATCCAGATAACTTAGGCGTCGCTGTCCATGCAGTTTGCGTAGTAAGTGACCGTTGCAGGCCAGTCACTGAATACGCCCATCACACCCACATCTTGTGCTAACACATCGAGCATTTTCATCATGTCGCCATCATTGTTGATACCATCTTTCACGCTCTTGTAGTACCAACCGCCGCCTTGCGCGAGTGGGCCTGAACGTTCCAGAGTCCATGCGATGATGTCGAGGTCTGCATCTTTAGCAAGCTTGGCGTAGTTAGACGCAACCAGTTCGTTGTTTTCGTCTAAATCAACCAGAGCAAACAGAGGTGGCGCGATGATGTTCACACCCGCATCGTGCAGCTCTTTCATGTTTTCAACAGAAGCAACAAAGTTCGCTTGCTCGTAAACACGGTCATCAAGATAAACGGCTTGTTTACCGAATTTTGGTGCAGCTTTGATCCAGTACTTCACGTCATCCAGGTTGAACGATTGCAAGTAAGTCTCTGAAGGTGCAAAGCCCGCTTCTTTTAGTTCATCCACCAGCTTTTGCGCGTACATCTCTTGGCTGAAGCCATTGAAAGGCATCTCAACCGCTGCCGATTTCAATTCAGGTGTCACTTTCACACCGTGTTCTTTAAACAGCGCCGCACTTTCTGCGTGTGTCATCAGCGTCCCACTCTGGCTGTAAAGATCGGTTCTCCAACCCGGAGTACCGTTCATGTACTCTTCGACTGTGGTGGCTTTCGGGTTCGCCCCATCCATTTTACCTTTTAACGTCTTAAACTCCGCCAGCGTGAAATCGGAAGTACGACACTCAACCTGAGCATCTTCACCTGTCGCTGGGTTCGCAGGTTTAAATGGAACTGAACACTTCTTAGCGAGTTCAGGATGCGCCAACACATCAGTTGTGGTGTGCAGGTCACTTTGAGAGTGTCGACATACCAACGCCTTATCTTTAGTGAAGGTCACATCACACTCTACGACACCGGCTCCCATCTGAATTGCCGCTAAGTATGATTCTTTGGTGTGCTCGGGAAACTGCATTGCAGCTCCGCGGTGCCCAATAGAAAAATCACTACGATGAAAAGGCCCTTCGCTACAACTGAGCAGCTTGGTTTTCAAAGGGCTCTCATCCATATTGTTGACTAAAAAGAGGGGACGAGGTCCTAGGTTTGCTGACTCTGTTGCCGCCCATGCTGTCATTGAGCTAACGCCGAGTATCAGAGCAATCGAACCTTTCAGTATTTGCTTCATGTTTGTATCTCCTTGCAACAAGCAATTATTTTTCTAATTTCCTTAATCCGGTCATTTCTACCTTCTGTGAGATGACCTCATGTGGGCAGGTGCCACAATGTAGGGATTGCACGCTTTGTGCCAAATGTTAAAACTCTTTTATTACAATTACTTGAAACAGTTAATCATTCGACTAAATGATAAATGGGTCATTGTTGTCTTGTGCTTTTTCTTCCGCTTTGTCTTTTGGTTTAGGTTTGCTCCTCAAGAACCAAGTTAATGAGTTAGGCTTTAAAGCTCTCTTTATCCAACTGATGTTTCTTCATTTTTCGATAAAGCGTTTTTCGGGGTAGATTCAGCTTATTCGAGACCTCATTGATATTGCCCGCGCTCTCTATCAAGGCTTCGGTTAATACATTTCTCTCGTACTGCTCCATCTGCTTTTCAAAGGCGAAATCTTCCCCAGTCGATTCACAAATTGGCGATTGCAGATCGAAGCCATCACCGACAATGCCAAGTACAAATCGGTCGGCGACATTACGTAACTCACGCACGTTTCCTGGCCATTCATGTCGGCAAAGCTGCTGTATCTGTTCGGGATAAATCGTCGATGGACGCGTCTTGTACTTGTGGCTCGCTTGTATCACAAAGTGGCGGAACAACACCTGAATGTCTTCTTTGCGTTGACGCAATGCGGGAAGGTTTAAGCTAGCAATATTGAGGCGATAGAAGAGATCAGCTCTGAACTCACCTGATTCACTCAGGCTCGCGAGATCGGCTTTACTGGCCGCGACCACAACGATGTCGACGGGTATCAACTCATTACCGCCTACACGCTCAATCATTCGTTCTTGAATCACGCGCAGCAGTTTAATTTGCACCGCAATTGGCATACTTTCTATTTCATCAAGAAACAGAGTGCCGCCATTGGCTTGTTCTATTTTGCCGATACGTTTCTTATTGGCACTGGTAAACGAGCCCGCTTCATGACCAAACAACTCACTTTCGATAATGCTTTCTGTCATGCCGCCACAGTTTATCGCGACAAACGGTTTGGCTTTACGACGGCTGAATTGATGCAGAGCTCGAGCTATTACCTCTTTGCCCGTTCCCGTTTCTCCGTTGATAATGGTGTCGACGCCAGTATGTGCTAAGGCAAGCACTTGCTTACGTATGGTATCCATCGCTTTCGATTGGCCAATAACCACAGACTCAATCGGAAGATCTGAGTCCTGATCGTCGTCTAACGTTGCAGGGCTGTTGTGCTGACACTGTGCCAACGCCAAGTCGAGCTTTTCTACCAACTCACTGGCATTGAGGGGTTTCTCCAGAAAGTCGAACGCACCCAACTTCATCGCCTCTATCGCCATCGGAATATCACCATGCCCGCTCATCAGTAATACCGGAACATTGGCTGCGCGATGTTGGATTGAGCTCAACAACGTAAGCCCGTCGACTTGTGGCATTCGCACATCACACAATACCACCGCCTGACTGTTCGCTTTCAGCGACTTTAGGCCAAGGTTAGGGTCGGTAAAGCTAGTGACATGAAAACCCTCGAGTTCCAACATTTCGCTCACGGCTTCAACGACGTCGGTTTCATCGTCGATAAGAACTATGTGTTTTTCTGCAGTCATGAGCCTGTGCCTTTTGGTAGAGTGACAATAAAAGTGGTGCATTGGTGTTCAACCGATTCCACGTGAATCGAGCCGCCAAAGTCTTTGATTATGTTGTATGCGATAGACAAACCGAGACCGAGCCCTTTGCCTGTTGTCTTACGGGTATAAAACGGATCAAACAGATAAGGAATGTCCTCTTCGGGTATTCCTAATCCATTGTCCTTAACTGCAATTTGAATAGTGTTCGGATACTCTTGAGTGGAGATGCTGAGCAGGGGCCGCTCCCTGTGTTCAACGGCATCCAACGCATTGCTGATTAAATTCACCAGCACCTGCTCTAAGCGAATGCTGTTGGCTCGTACCATTTGATCGCTTTGTAGGGAATACTGAATTGACACCCTACTCTGCCGAGTTTCAAAGAGGTCGATCGCATCGCCAATCACCTTATCCACCTCGACGTTATCAATTTTGCCGTCACTCTTGCGTGAGAAGGCTTTCAAGTGGCGTGTAATCGCAGCCACTTTGTCTAATAAGATCTCGATCTTTTTCAGGTTATCTTCTGCTCTGTCTGGTCTTTGCTTACCTAACCATAATTGAGCACTTCGAACGTGACTATTTACTGCGGTCAGAGGTTGATTGATCTCGTGAGTAATGCCGACACTTAACTGCCCCAACGCGGCCAGTTTTCCAGCTTGAATGAGCTCATCCTGAGTAACACGCAGCTTGGCCTCGGCCAAGGTGCGTTCTTCCACCTCAGCCTCCAATTTACGGTTGGTTTGCTTGACGACTTTGGCTGTAGTTTGAAATACCTTTAGGTACTTAGCCATTTGCGTCACTTCGTCTTTGCCACGAATGGACACTTCGGTATCTAAATGGCCGGTAGAAATCGCAAACATGTTATCTTTAAGCTGTAAAAGTCTTTCCAAAATGCTCTTACGCACGTAGAACCATGAAATCGCAGCGGCAGCTAAAACACTGAACAAGGAAAAGAAAAGTGATAAACGTTGGTTCGATTGCAAAGAGTGCTGCGCCTGCTGAATCGACTGATCAATATTGCGATTCACTTGGCTGGTGTTACGTTCGATTTGCACCGTTAACTGATTCAAATGCTCACGGCTATTTTGCAGGAAATATTGCTCTTGATAGAGATGATCGAGCGCTTTGTTTTTCATCCTATACAAGCTGCTATCACTTGAGGCGAGGTTATAAATCACCGTGAGTTGATGATCTAATTCAGGAAAGGTACTTCTGAGATCGCCACTTACCCAAAGCTGCCACCACTCTTCTCCAACCTGCTCTAATCTTAGACTGGTGTAATCCAACTCATTAAAGCTTGAGTCGTTATACAGTTTTTCGACTAAGCCTAATTGGTAATACAACAGGGATTTTAACTGGGTATATTGGATTTGATCTTTGGCTGGGTCAGGCAAACTATCGAGTGAGTCACTGGCTTGTTGCAATAGAGGATAAAAGCCTTCAAGTAAATTACGAAGTTCTTGATTGAGTTGTTCTGACTCAATTTCACTTTGATACAACAAACTCAGACTATTGTTAACTTGAGCAATAAGATCTTTAAAATAGGAGTGATAATCGGGGAATTGAACCATTACGCTATTCATGACGGAAATGGCGTCTTCAATTTTAAGCATCGCTTGTTTGCGTTCTAAATTCGATTCCGCATCACTGAGTTGCGATGAGGTTGTGATAATCACACGCACCATGTCATTGAGGCGTGCAGCGTTATCTAAAGCGGGGATTTCACTCTCTTTTAGCTCAACAAGGCGTTGATTTAGGTTATCAAAGGTGAAACTGGAGACTACCGAGAGAAAGATGGTGGTCATCGATAGCATGGCTAACGCCAACACTAAACGCAGCTCTATGCCCTTCCAGCCAAACCACTTACGACGCGGAATCTTGATCGGAAATGGACGTTCAAAACTGTCCTTGTTATCTATCACTTTTGAGACACGACTGCTCACTCGCCCCACCTTCTTCTCATCAAATCGTCAACAGGAACTGCTAATGATTCAATTAGTTATGGCATGAGCCTTACTTAGGCTTGCATCGAATAGCTTTAGTGAAACTATTAAATGAAGAGTAATCATTAACATTTCACATAAGATATCATAACAATTATTTTATAAAGCTTGCGTGGTCTGTTTTGCGATAATAGAAAGTGACCGCACCGACAGAAACGTGATTACTTTATCAATCCCTGTCGGAGGGCATTTTAGTTTGAGCACTTCCAATAAAGTCTGATCATTTATCATAGAGATTGATCGTATTGGGCAGTTCACTCGCAAAACGGGACTTACCATACTTCTGCCCAAATCAAGTTAGATCAAGACCATTTACTTCTTCCTTGCTATAAAATCTCCACTAGTTTAACTTACTTAACATACCCACAAATAATGGATGGTTTTTATGCTAGGAAAGCACCAAGAGCCCTATGGCGCATTTTATCGTTCAACTCATGATAATGAATACTTAGACTCTAAGACTGAACTTCTAGTCGGTTTAGCCGCTGCCATGGGGATGAATTGTCTGCCATGTACAAACTATTACTTAAAGCAGGCAAAAAAAACTGGAATCACGAAAGGCGAGATTTCGGATGTAACAGCCAAAGTTATGGCTGTAGCCGCCGGTCAAAAAAAACTTCAGTTTCAAGAAGTATTGGAACGTTATGACATAGACTTAAACTCGTTTAACTAGAGAATTGTGTATGACGTTGTGAAGAGACTAAAACATAGGGAACAACTTCAAAATTAACCTTTGGATCTGAGTGACTAAAATATTTTCCACGAAGTTTGTATGACCATTAACGCCGTTGTTCCAAAGAACGACTTTAATGGTCTGAAGTACTTTATCTGCACCTAACAACTATAAGGAAGCAAGTTCTAGTTATTAAGGTAACTGACAATGACATATTTGATTACCTTCCCCCGAACAATGATGACATTAAGGAATAAGTACAATCGCTCCAAGCGCTTGATTGCTTGCCATTCGTTCATGAGCTTTCGCTGCCAAAGATAACGGTAGTGTACTATCAATCAATGGTTTGATTTGCCCTTTTTTGATTGCTGGAAGCCATCGTGAAAAATCTTCAATATCTCCAACTAATGTTCCTCGTAACTGCTTTTGGGTAAAGAAGAAATTACGAACATCTATTGTCGCTTCAGTACCAGCCATGAAGCCCATTGTGACGATAATGCCCTGAGGGCGTACGACATTAATCGTTTGTTGAAGAATATCACCTCCTAAATTATCAATAGCAACGTCCACGCCTTTGCCTGCAGTCCATTCATTGATAGCAGCAACAAAATCTTGCTCAGAAGAATTGATAACAAAATCAGCGCCACAATCTTTAGCAATGTTAGCTGAGTCTTCATTTTGTACCGTAGTAACGACACGAGCACCAAGTGCTTTTGCAATTTGAATGCTCATCATCCCTGTACTTGAAGCGCCCGCATGTACTAAGACGGTATCACCTGCTTTAACTTCACCAACAATTTCAATAGAACGAATGGCGATTAACAGAGGCACTGGTAATGCGGCTATCTGCTCAACAGGTAATCCAGTATTATCAATTAGCAACCACTGTGCTGGTACAACAATATATTCTGAGTAGGTTCCCTGACGATGAGCACCCGGAATCGCATAACTGTTGGCTACAGTAACCGGACGGACATGCGATTCTGCTGGATCAAGTGGATAACCAGGCATCGAAATAACACGATCACCGATATCAAATCCAGTAACGTCATCTCCAAGTTCAACCACCTGGCCGACAGCATCAGAGCCCAGAACATGAGGGAATGTTAAATCCGGTGAAATCTGTCCTAAACGAACATAATGATCAAGTCGATTTGTACCAATCGCCTGTGTTTTTATCAACACTTCTCCAGGACCTGGTTGAGATGTTGGAACCTCTTCAAATTTAATTTCTTCAGGTCCACCAAAATTATGAATAACAGCAGCTTTCATACGATTTTCTCCAGTATATGGTTTAAGGTGATCGACGATTTATCGATCACTAATGTTACTTAGGTATAGAAATAGCAAATGGTTAAATAGAAAGTTTAAAATCTATTCTTTGACAGATTCCTGTTTGTTTCGAAGTGTTGTTACTGTCTCCCCGCCAACACCCCAATTATCGGTTTCCACTTCGTCAATCACGACAAATACCGTTGATTTTGGTTTATCGAGCACTTGATAGAGCAGATCAGTTGTTCCTTCAATCAGACGTTTCTTTTGTTCAGCAGTCACACCTTCTCGTGTCACTTTAATATTGACGTATGGCATTTTGAATTCGTCCTCATTATTTGGTTGCCAATGTAGAGTCCATATCTTGTCTAGATTCTGGTTCTAACTCGGCATCTTGATGATGGAGGTTAAGATAACCTGTTACTTAAAATTGAAAAATGAGCTTTAAGTCATTACAGTTGATACACAATGTAATCAATCTATGAGGGCGTTATGCAACGATATTTTGACAATGTACAAATGAGCAGCATCGAGCTTTTTTGCCTTACCGTGGAAACTGGCAGCTTTACGGCCGCTGCTAATGCTGCTGGTGTGACACCTGCAGCAGTCAGCCGTTCTATTGCTCGACTCGAAAAGAGATTACAAACTCGACTGTTCATTAGAACAACTCGCAATATGAGAACGACAGATACAGGTCAACGTTATTACGTGGATTGTCGAAATGCCTTGAATCAATTAATTGAAGCAGAAGAAAAAATATCGGGAGAAACTCAAGAACCGGTGGGAGTACTTAGCATTAGTGTCCCTACTCTGTATGCACATTACCGCTTACTACCACGGATAAATCAGTTTTGTGACCTTTACCCACAGTTGAAAATCAACATAGAGGTCAGTAATCAAAACATTGATTTTTCGGAGGATAATTATGACGTAGCCATTAGAGGGAGTGAGTTGCATGATTCCGGTTTGATTGCACGACGCCTTGAGGATGCAGAGCTCATCATTGTTGCTGCGCCGTCATACTTAAAAAATCACCCCGCACCAAGTGTTGTTGCTGATCTTCAGGAGCATGAATGTATACAGTACATATTGCCTAGCAGTGGTCGAAAAGTACCATGGACATTTCTTTCTAAAGGCGATCTCATCAAAGTAGAAACGAAGGGACGTTTACTGTGTCAGGAAGATTTCTTAGCCACGCTGACATTGGTTAAAAGTGGTGCAGGGCTCATGCAGGTCTATCGCTTCACGGTTGAGCAAGAGCTACAAAAGGGAGAGCTAGTCGAAGTATTACAAGAGTATTCAGGAACAACACGTCCATTCATTATGATGTATCCATACGCTCGTTATACGCCTTTAAAAACGAGAAAATTCATTGAGTTCATGATGACCTCGGATCAACATGAACTGCAGTACAAGAACACTTAATATAACTTTCATAATATTAATCAGTTAAGGTTTATTAATACCAACAAAAATCGCACAAGCTTTCACTCACGCGATTTCATTGATGTCATGTAAAACTACTGGTTGAAACTCAACGAGTTAAAGAATGATCATCCCATCTTGATAAGTCAGTGCTGGCGACACGTCTTGACCAAGTAATACAGGTCCATCTAGGTCGACGATTTCAGATTGCACTGCGATCGGCAGAGCTGCACGCATGGCCAGTGAGGTACCAAGCATACAGCCCGACATCAGAGTAAATCCGAGCCTTTGCGCTTCTTCGGCAAGTGCTAATGCTTCTGTCAAACCACCGGTTTTATCAAGCTTGATGTTGACCATTTCATACTTGCCCAACAACGAAGACAGTTGGGAACTGGTATGGCAGCTTTCATCAGCACACAGTGGAATTGGATGCTTGATGTGTGCCAGTGAGGCATCATGCTGTTGTGGTAAAGGTTGCTCGATCATCGCGATATCAAACTCAGTCAGCTGATTGAACAGCTCTTCAAGGTTCAGCCCAGTCCATGCTTCATTGGCATCCAGTACAATTTTAACCCCAGGAGCCGCTTCTCGGACAGCGCGTACACGCTCTACTACTTGCTCACCATCAAGCTTCACTTTTAGAAGTTTCGCACCGTTCGCCACATAATCTCGAGCTTGTATTGCCATCGCCTCTGGTGTGCCAATCGAGACTGTCATAGCGGTAACAATCTGCTTAGGTAACTCGAACAAGCTATTCGGAAAGATCTGGTCGTTCTGCTGCGCTTGATAATCCCAAAGCGCACAATCGATAGCATTACGCGCTGCTCCTCCAGTCAATGAAGACTGAAGATGATCTCGTAATTCTTCAGGATCGGTCATACCACGCTCAAAGGCCATTTCAAGAGAGCTCGAAGCTTGTTGGATTTGCGCCAACACAGACTCGGATGACTCACCATAACGCGGGTAAGGAGTACACTCGCCTTGAGCTTGTTTACCATTATGTTCAATGTAAACGCGAACAACATGACACTCTGTTCGGCTGCCTCGAGATATGCGAAAAGGCGTTTGCATCGCGATAGTAACTGGTTCTGCTGTAATCTTCATAATTTCACTCGGTTGATGTTCGCTTTAACAAATGGAAACGTAGAAATGATGAAGTCGTTAAAGTGAATGTCGCAAATGATCAGTAATATGTTGTACACCAAATCGCACCGGATCCGTCACGGGCACTTGATAGAGTGTGGTCCATTCTTGGCACAATGTCTCAGCCTCTTCAATGCTAATAGCCGATGTGTTCAGGCAAATACCCACCAACTTCACATCTGGATTTGTCAGTCGTGCCGCCTGCAAGTTAACATCAATCGTCTGTTCAATCGTTGGTAGTTTAGCATGCGGAAGGTTGCGAATATGTGGTCGTCCTACTTCATGACACAGCACCAAAGCATCAGCTTGCGCGCCATGCAACAAACCCAAGCTCACGCCTGCAAAAGAAGGGTTGAACAAAGAACCCTGCCCTTCAATAATGTCCCATTCGTGATCGGTAAATTCAGAGCTGATCGCTTCAACCGCGCCAGAAATGAAATCTGCAACCACAGCATCAATCGAAATACCGCTGCCTTCAATCAAAATACCTGTCTGCCCTGTCGCTTTGAACTGAGCAGATGTTCCCGCTTCTTTAAGTGATTTTTCAATCGCCAACGCCGAAAACATTTTGCCTACCGAACAATCGGTTCCGACCGTGAGCAGGCGCTTGCCTAGGCGAGACTTACCGTTACCAACGTTTAGATCACCATCAAAATGGCGTACATCATGAAGCTTAGTCAATCCTCGCTGTTGCATGTCAGCAAGCGGTGAGAATTCACTCAAGCGCTGGTGCATGCCGGATGCAATCTCAAATCCCATTTCTGCAGCTGCCAATATGGTTGGTTGCCATGACTCAGGAATAACGCCGCCCGGGTTTGCAGTGCCAATCACTAGCGTTTTCGCACCCTGCGCTTGTGCCTGTTGCAAAGTCAGATCCATCAAACCAAGAGAAACTGTCTGTTCTGTTAAACGTAACTGGCCAAGGCAGATTTCTGGTCGCCACTGATGAATACCACGAGCTGTTTTTGCGGCCAGTGGGTCAGTAACATCCCCAAGAAAAAGAAGGTAAGGTTGAGCGATAGACATGAGCATTCCTAATTAATAAGTCCTTGTATGGAATTACTTTAATTAAGAAGTTAAAGGCTGCCGAATACCTATTTATCGAGTGCCTATAACCTTAAGTTATAGGCTGAGTATGGCTCTTCAATGAAGCGATCAATTGCTTAACGGAAATCGACTGAGGGGTGTGCTCTGCGCAAAGCATCGAGACCGAAAATTGGATGTCTGGTTGAAGTGGCAACACACAGACTGCATCGTCATTTTGATATTGCTCTGCCGTCCACGGATCCACAATCGCAAACCCCGCTTGGTGCTTGACCAGTTCCGCCGCCGCGCTGTATCCACGTACCGATATCGGATGGTGATAATGCTCATCTCGCGCAATAAGGCTTTGATGTAATAGGAGGCCTAATGGATCGCGGCTATCAAGCCCGATGATTGGTAAGGGATAATTGATCAGGTCATCAAGGGTTAATTCAGTCGGTAACTGTTCAACAGTGTGGGATGGAACCAGAGCCTTAAGTGATTCGGCCAGTAAGGCTTCAGACAATATAGCTGGCGGTGCTTCATCTCCAAATGCGATAGCAATATCGAGCTCATGCTTTAATAGCCCAGCACAAAGTTCATCACGGTTAGCAGTCAACAACTCAAAAGAGAGCTCTTGTTCACGAGACATTTGGGCTATTACCGGAGTCAGCAATTTGGTCGCTAAAATCGGCGGTGCGCCAATACGCAAATGCTGATGGCCTTGCTTCACTTTGTTAGTCAAAGAACGAAATTGACCCAGTTGTTGGTAGACCTTCTCCGCTTCCGGTAACAAGGTTTTCGCTTCAACCGTTGGCACCAATCGCCCTTTGACACGCTCGAACAAGCCAAACCCCAACTGCTGCTCAGTGTGCGCCAAAATACGCGTCACATTAGGCTGGGACACATGCAAGCTGCGTGCAGCTCCAGATACGGTTCCGGTCTGCATAATGGCGTAAAAGACTTCCAGTTGTCTCAGGTTCAAATTGATGTCCTTTGGTTCACCGAACAGGTTTAGGGCTTGGATTCTGTTGTATTAACTAAACTGTCTATCTATCAACTTAGCTATCTACATGGGTTTATTTTAGTAACTCAGCTATCGCAGGTTGAAGAACCTCAGCCCAAGCTTGATAAGCCTTGGCATTCAAATGCAGATCGTCACAACTATATCCATTTGATAGTAATTGATTAGGTGCTAGAACACGGTTCACATCCAAAAACTCGATATCATGCTGTCTGCAATAAGCTTCTAGTCTTTGGTTTAATTCTGAAACCTGAGGGTTCAAGCTTTGCAGTTTAGACCCTACATAAAGCGTTGATTGCACCAATATTCGAATATCGTTTTCTTGCCACACCTTAAGCATATCAACGTAGTTCTGGTAGATATGCTCGACATCGTAACCTTGCGCTAAATCGTTTATCCCTGCCATAAAACACACCAGCTTTGGCTTCACGTTTAACGTGGTATCAATGCGGCGTAACATGCCGGTTGTGGTATCCCCCGCTAAGCCGCGATTGACCATAGAAACATCACGGAAAATATCCGCCCACGGAGCCCATTCAGTGATCGAGTCACCAAACAAGACTAAGTCTGCACTTGGAGAAAAATGACGATGATTATCTGATGTCATGATGTAACGGCTCATGCTGTGGCCTCGTTGATGAATCTCTGACTGAAGAGCAACTGCCTTGAGGATTTCACTGTCAGGTGTGGTGCTATCGAATTGAGCCAGTAACCCTTCGATGTGAGGCTTGAAAGGGCTGAGACGAGTGCTCAATTGATGATGTTCTTTAAGGGAAGATAGCCTCTCTAACAATACGTACAGAGAGCGATTTTGACCAACTTCTTGGAATAACTGATAGAGATCGAGGACAGGGTGTTGTTGTAGTGCGGCAAGTAATTGCTTGTCTTCCATAGTGTTATCTAACCCTTCAATTATCTGGTAATGAACTCAAGATAATATCCGATTGCGTACGGGATAGATAACACTAGAAGTAGAGATTTACTTTTCTTTGATTAGCAGGTGATTACGGTTATCACGACTTTTCTTAATCAGCTCGTTGCTCTCATCCATTTCATCAGATTTAGCAAGACGATCGTAAAGTAGCACATTCACTGTTGCGGCTAAGTTCATGCAGCCAACTGTTGGAACGTACACAACGTGATCTGCTCTATCGGCAACATCTTGAGAAATAGAGCCGTCTTCAGGGCCAAAGATATAAATGGCATTTTCTGGGTGTTTAAAACGCGGCAGTGGTGTTGCACCTTCAGCGAGTTCCACACAAACGATCTTAGTTTCTGGATCAAGATTGTCTAAAAACGACTCAACACCGGTCAACGGGATGGTACGCGCAGCACTCTTGGTATCGGTGTGAAATTTCGCGGCTTTTTCGTAGCGTTGCCCTGTGTATCTAACTTCGTCGACTTGGTAACAACCAGCCGCGCGCATAACAGCACCAACGTTTGTCGGGCTCTTTGGGTTAGTTAAACCAATAGTCACATGGCTTTTGTTCATGAATCTTTCTCACTTAACGAATAGACATAGCAGGGTGCTACAAAGCGTCGCATTCTAACAAAGCAGCGTCGATTTCAAAAGCATCGATACAAACTCACTTTTTCGCTCTTAAGCCTCTAATTGCAAGGCTTCTCACCTTAAAAACTTAACCGTCATCATATTTATAAAACAAAAACACTCTAGGGTAACAATTAAACAACAAGCCCATTTACATTTTGAAACCACATTAATAATGTGTTGAAAATTGCATGAGACAATCACACAGGAAGCGTGACATGACCCTAACCATCAAAAACCGCCTTTATATCCTCTCTTTCATTCCACTGCTACTGATGGCAATCGGGATGATGAGTGTGACGTATATGAAGAGCACTGAGCTAACCGCACAACAAGTAGAATCGACGCGTAGCAATATGATGGCGATGAAAGAAAAGGAACTCAAAGCGTATCTGCAAATGGCTCAATCTTCTATCAGCCCGTTCTTGGAAAGAGGTGCAACATTAGAAGAGGCCTTGCCAACCTTAAGAACACTCGAGTATGGCGAATCTGGTTACATCTTTGGTTACGACTCTAAAGGTGTGAGAGTGGTAGTCGGACAAAATACGGATGGCATTGGGAAAAACTACTACGACCTGCAAGACAAAAAAGGCAATTACCTGATTCGTGACCTCATCAAGAACTCAAAGCTTGGCGAATTCACCACCTACTACTTTCCTAAACTTGGTCAATCTGAAGCCCTACCAAAACTCAGCTATTCAATATTCATCCCACAATGGGATTTGATGCTTGGTACCGGTTTTTATACTGACGACATTGATGCTGTCATTGCAGAAATGAAAAAGAGCTCGAACGCTGCGCTGCAAAGCTCACTGACTGCCATCGCTATTTTCTGCGGATTGATTGCCTTTGTTGTCGCAGCGTTTGCTGTTGCTGTGAACCGCACCATTATGAAGCCACTTGAGCAGTTTGACCGTTCAATCAGCGCATTCGCAAGTGGTGAAGCCGACTTAACCGCCCGAATGGAAACCTTCAAAGCGCCCGAGTTCACTAAGCTCAGTGAAAACTTCAATGCCTTTGTTGCCAGCCTGCAAACCATCATTCGCAGCGTCAGTGATGTCGGTCAGCAAGTCGTAGCCGAGACATCTAGCATGTCTTCTCGCGCCGCTCAGGTCGACGAAATTGCTACAGGCCAACGTGAAGAGACAGAACAAGTTGCAACGGCGATGACTGAGATGACCACAACGGCGCAAGAAATCTCTAGCAACGCAAGCCAAGCCGCTGATTCCGCTAAACTTGCAGAGGGCAATGCCAAAGAAGCACAACAGATCGTAAACGCAGCTGCAGATTCGGTTGCAGGCCTAGCGAGCGAAGTTTCAGAAGCCAACACCGTAGTATCACGATTAGAAGGCGATGTGCAGAACATCTCCTCTTCACTGGCAGTTATCCAAGATATTGCCGAGCAAACTAACCTACTTGCATTGAATGCCGCGATTGAAGCTGCGCGTGCAGGTGAACAAGGTCGTGGTTTTGCAGTGGTAGCTGATGAGGTACGTAAACTGGCAAGCCGAACTCAAGAGAGCACGGGCGATATTCATAAGATGATTGAGCAACTAAAAGCCGCTTCAGACGCCGCTGTAAAAGCGATGGACTCAAGCCAAAATCGCAGTGCTCAAACCGTGGAAGAAGCAAACGCTGCCGCCGCTGCACTGGCGAAGATCCAAGAATCGATAGATACCATCATGGACATGAACTCGCTTATTGCTACGGCAACAGAACAGCAGAATATTGTCGGCCAAGAGATATCTCAACGCATTGTAGTGATTTCAGACCAAAGCTCACAATCGGCGGCACTAGCAAATCAAAACCGCACCGGTAGCCAAAACCTCAACAGTCGTGCAAATGAGCTGTATCATTTAGTGGATCGCTTCACTGTCTAATGTCGAGTAAGTGAACGCTACTCAACGTTCAAAGCTATCATCATTAAAAGTAAACGGGCTTCAGAATATCTATTCTGAAGCCCGTTTTTTTTATCGTTGGTGGCTTTAGATCATAAACTAATCCAATTGCTCAGACAGGAAATCCACCAGCAGGCGAACCTTTGAAGATAGATTACGGTTCTGAGGGTACAACGCCCAGATCCCTTCTTTGTCGTCTCGGTAATCGGAAAGCACTTCGACTAACTCTCCAGAGTCTAGATCTTCACTCACGTAGTATTCAGGTAACTGCACCAAGCCAATGCTCTGCTTCGCAGCATCTAATAACGCTAAACCACTGTTGCACTTAATGCGTCCGTTAACACGAACCGAACGAGGGCGACCATTTTCTTTAAAGCGCCAGTGTTCAAATCCACCAACTAAGCATTGATGATTATTTAATTCAGATAATGTATGCGGTTCCCCATAACGTTCAATATATTCAGGGCTGGCACATACATAGAGTTGGCGTTGAGAGAGCTTCTTCGCCACAAGACTTGAGTCTTCTAAGCGACCAAGACGAATCGCTACATCAACACCCGAGTCGATTAGGTCGAGCTTTTGATTAGTCAGCATCAACTCAAGTTCTACTTGTGGGTGAAGATTTAAGAATTGATGAAGTATCGGAGCAAGTTGGCGCTCACCATAAGTCACAGGCGCGGTGACTTTCAGTAAGCCTTTTGGTGTGGATTGCATCTGCGTGACCGCAAGCTCAGCAATTTCTAAGCCCTCGACCAGCAACTTACACTGCTGATAATAGAGTTGCCCAGCCTCTGTTAGAGACACCTTTCGGGTCGTTCGATTGAGCAGTTTCACTGCGAGTCGTTCTTCGAGGTTTGCGACCCTACGACTGATTTGAGCCACCGACGTAGCGAGTTTCTGCGCCGCACCAGTAAAGCTTTCACGCTCTGCCACTGCAACAAACTCAATTACCCCTTCCCAATTGGCCATGCCTTTACCTTATGCTGAATTTTGGTTACCCATACAGTGTATTGAAGATAGATATCAGTGTCACCTTGCTTGATATGCTTTGCGCATAAATCTTCGCCAGCCACAACTGATTAAAATAACGCCAACCGATACCTGACATTTCTCAAAACTCCTTACCGAACACTAACAAAATCGTATTTCCCCCTGACACTCCTCCTACCACTTCATTGATATGTTGGTTCTGTACCGGAACACAGGTACTTCAACACAGTAAGGTACTCCTATGAAAAAATTAATCATACTTGCATCAACTCTTGTACTCAGCACCACAGCGTTCGCAGCAACCAAAACAACGATTCAAGAAACAACGCTAAAATCTGATACATTTGTTACTGAAGCGGAAGCATACGATGCAGGAACTAACCTTATGGATGAGTTAAGCGCAAAAACACCTTTTGAGCTTTCAAGAGAACTGCCACAGTTCCAACAAACAACCAAATACGATTCGTTCAAGATTGATGACGCGAACATGGAAGTGAAAAAAATCACTAACATGAGCGGCGATGTTCATTACCAAGCGAACGTAAAAGTTGACTACCGTTACACATACAAAGACGGTCGCAGCAGCTAATACCGAACGATTAATTAGGTCTCAAAACCGACCTAGTATCTAAAAGAAAGCCCGTACTCATTGAGCATGGGCTTTTTTGACCTTCAGCGCTGATTAATGGAATTCAAACGAACAACCAGTATCAGCTCATATTCGTCTGTCTACTTTGAAAATTAAACTTCAAACTGAGACACTAGGCTATCTAGCGCCTCACACTGTTCTGCCAATGCCATACATGCATTTTCTGCGCTGCTCGCCATTTCAACCATTTGCATTGTGCTTTCAGCGATGCGTTGAACATTCTTATTCACTTCTTCAGACACTTGAGACTGTTGCGAAGCCGCCGTTGCGATTTGTGTGTTCATGTCGTTCATCTTTCCGATTGAGTTGCGAATCTCACTCAATGAAGATGCCGCTGTTCCTGCCTGAACAATGGTTTTCTCGCCACTCACTTTGCTTTCAGTCATTACACCAACCGCGTGTTTCGCACCAACTTCTAAGCGTTCAATCATTGATTGAATTTCGCCAGTGCTGTCTTGAGTTTTACTTGCAAGCGCACGAACTTCATCAGCTACAACCGCAAAGCCACGACCTTGTTCACCGGCACGTGCTGCTTCAATCGCAGCATTTAATGCCAATAGGTTAGTTTGTTCTGCAATACCTTTGATCACACCAAGGATTGAGGCGATGTTCTTCACATCTGTGTCCAGTTCTTGAACTACACCACCCGCGTTCTCAATATCTTGCGCAAGGCGTTCAATCGAAGTCACGGTCAAGCCAAGCGTGGTATCTGCCGATTCCACTTCATGGTTCGCCACGTTACTTGCGGTTGCTGCATCTAATGCATTGCCACTGACCACTTCACTGGTTGCTTGCATCTCATGAACCGCCGCCGCGACTACTTCACTTTCTCGCTGCTGATTTGAAGAGAACTCAGCAACACTCTGGGTTAACGATTTGATGTTTTCCATCTCAGCGCGTACCGCATTCGATGTGAAAATAACTTGTTCGACCGTGACGTGGATCTTGCCAACAAACTGATTGAAAGCAGAGCTTAAACGAGCAATCTCATCATTACCTTCGACCTTCATTCGTTGAGACAGATTACCGTCACCCGAAGCGATTTCATTCATCGCTTTCTCAACGTTCTGAATGGGTTGAATAATGAAACGGTTCGACAACCACATCGCGAAGATTGCAGCGAATACAGCAACGGCCATACCGACTTCGATGATCAACTTACTTGATTCAATAGAGTCATCGGCTTGCTGGCGAAGCTCTTTCTGCTTCAGTTCAATCAAGGTTCTGATATCACGCAGTTGCTTACGAATAGTCGCAAACTCGGCATCTAATGCAGGTGAGTAATCAATATTGTATTGATGCGCGTTCGCAGGGTCTGCAAACATTGGCTCATGCAGCGCCACCCAGTTACTCATCGCGTTCACAAGCTTTGATAACTCACCACGTGAAGATGGATCCAACACGCCCGCTTGATACAAGGTTTCGACACTTTGAAAACGAGGAACCGCTTTGTAAGCGTTGTCTTTAAATTCAAACTTTTGGTACTCAATCGCCGCTTGGTCTTTAGCAAGCAACAAACCTTGTGCCGAAGCGATAATTTGGTAGATATCTCGGTAGCCATCTTCTAGGTTATCTAACACAGGCTGAACCACATTATTGAGCTCGTTATTAATCGCAGCTTGAGCATTTGATCTGATAACGTTGAGTACAGTAACGGTAGAAAAAACAATCACAATCACCAACAGCGGGATCGCGATTTTACTCTTAATCGAAAGATTATTGATATTCATTGGGATTAATAACCACACTTCAAATAGGGATGCGCGCGCAATATACAGCACACATATGCAATCTCACTAAGGATTTGTGAGCCCTATCTCATAGCAAACGATATCGTTAATTTTCGTGGTGATTATTCAACCAGAGGTTAACTCTCAAACATTAAAGTATGCTCTGATTTAGACTTATTTGCCGCTGAGTACGCGCAAATACTGGAGAAGTGTGAGAAATAACACCATAATGTAGGGCTCTAAAATAAGTAGGTAAGAACATGAAAATTTGTGGTGTTGAAATCAAAGGTAACGATGCAGTCATCTGTCTTCTTTCTCTATCAGATGGTGTATTTAACATTCCTGATTGCCGAGTTTCTAAAGTTTCAATTAGCGACGCAAACGACACACAGAATATGAAAGACTTTCAATTCTCTTTTGCAAAGTTAATGGAAGATTACCAAGTAGATAAAGTTGTAATTCGTCAACGCCAAACTAAAGGCAAATTTGCTGGCGGTGGCTTTGGTTTCAAACTAGAAGCAGCAATTCAACTGATCGACGGCCTAGACGTAACCGTTGTATCACCTGCTGACATCAAAGAGAGCCTCAAGCGCAACCCTCTAATGATGAAATTCAAAGAAACTGGCCTTAAGCAATACCAAGAAGCACCGTTTACTACGGCATATGCTTGCTTGATGAAGCGCTAATCAAAAGTCGCTAGCCAATATTTGATACAGAAAGAGCCTGAATATTCAGGCTCTTTTTTGTTTCTAGTTACTGACGTTAAGTGGAGTTAATTATGATATACACACTACCGCTCTAACACTGTTCGCCTGCGAGCCTTAATCCATTCTGGCTTCCTCACCACCAAATAAACCGCCGCAGCAGACAAGGCAAAGCCCATCGCGCCATAGATGTCGAACGACTCACCGAAAATAAGCCACGCTTGGATTGCTGTCGTCGGTGGCACCAAGTAAAAGACCGAAGCCACACTTGAAGATGCACCGTGCTCTACCATGTAAAGCAACAATAGGATGGCAACACAAGACAGAACGACCACCAGCCAGATTAGAGTCAACGTGAATTCTACCGTCCAGTTCACTTGCATAGTTTCATAACGCATTGCGAACGGCAGAAACAACGCTGCAGAAGCCAAATATTGCACCATCGCACCGCCGACCATATCAGTGCCCTGACAGAAGCGCTTCTGATACAGAGTCCCGCAGGTAATACCAACCAAAGAAACCAAACACAATAACGTTGCCAAGCCTTTTTGGTCGTCTGACTGCCATTCAATATTGCCCATCAACACCAAACTAATACCCGCAAAACCAAGCGCCAATCCCAACCACTGTGCAAAATTAAAACGCTGCGAAGTACAGCTGATCATAATTAATGCGGTGAGAATCGGTTGTAAGCCAACAAGTAGAGAACTCAACCCGGCAGGCATACCCATATCAATTGCCAGATAAGTGCCACCAAGGTAGAAACCATGAATCAAGATGCCGACCACAGCAGCGTGGAAGAATGCTCGACCACGAGGGATACGACGCTTAAGGATTGCAATTAAAACCAAGAACAGCGCCACGTTGGCTACCATCCTTAGTGAAAGTAATGTTGCGGGTTCTGCGTATTCCACGCCAAGACGAGCGCCAACAAAGCCTGACGACCACAATATTACAAACACAAACGGAATCATTTTAATCAGCATTACAAACCTCTGGTCAACTCTTCATCAATGCTGTTACCTTAGTTGGGTACAGATAACTAATAAAGATACAGATATAACACTTTAAATGGTTACAGATTGAGTGTGAGCTATGAGGGAGAACAACGTGGAAGCAGAAGTCAGCGGCAATAAATATCTCGCTACCGAACAACATATTAAGGCTCAGATTGATAAAGGGTTATTTCACCCAGACGATCGCCTTCCCTCGATCCGCCAATTAAGCGAACAATTGGGTGTGAGCAAAAACACCGTGATTCGCGCCTATCAAGAGTTGGAAGCGACGGGCTGGGTGTACTCGGTTCCCAAGTCGGGTTATCGCGTGAAAGCACCCAACACCACTAGCTGGGATGCATCAAGCCAACCTCAAAAAGTTGATCTATTATCTGTCACCAAATCGGTACTCTCTCGTCCAAAAGGTCGTCTAAAACTATTGGCAGGCTCAGCACACCCCAATATCAACAACCCTGCGATTCGTAGCTTGTACGCCGAGATCGGTCGCCACAGTCGTTTGCAAACTCAGCTTCCCGGTTATTACCAACTGCCTCCTGGAGACGAGCAATTAGTAAAGCAATTGTTAAAGATCACCCATGATCTTGGTGTGCCTGCGGGATCGAAAGAGATTGCGATTACTCATGGAGCTCAACAGGCGATCAGTTTAGCTTTACGTGCGCTCACCAAGCCGGGGGACATCGTGGCGGTCGAGTCGCCATGTTACTTCGGCAATCTACTTTTACTTGAGTCGCTTGGCTTACAAGCCCTTGAAATTCCCAGCAGCGTTAGCCACGGTATTGATATCCCATCACTACAAAGTGCGCTGGGCAAATGGGAAGTGAAAACCTTACTGCTAACGCCAAACTTTACCAATCCAACCGGTTCACGGATGCCATTGGCGAATCGAAAAGCATTACTGGAGATCACCGGATCCTTACCGATTATCGAAGACGATGTGTTCGGTAGCTTGGCATTCGACACACCAATCGCGAGCCTCAAAGAACTGGATGATCAAGATAGAGTCATCTACGTCAACTCATTGTCTAAAACCTTAGACTCACGCTTACGAATCGGCTGGTTACTGTCGGGGCGCTATCAGCCCTTGGTCGAAAAGTACCTTTTATGTGACAACATGGGCAGCTCAAACCTCATGCAATCCGCGGTGGGTCAATTCCTCACTACCGGTAAATATCGCAGTCATTTATCCAAAATGAAACGGCTCTATCAAACCAATCAAAAACAGTTCCAAAGCTTGTTAATTCAAGCTCTTGATAGTTACCCGCACCTTGTCGGACACTACCACCTATCAAAGCCGGAAGGCTCATTTCTCAACTGGATAACACTGCCTGAGTCGGTCGACAGCTATGCCGTCTATCAAGACTGCTTAAAGCATAAGTTGGGGATTTTACCCGGTACAGTGTTTGGGACCAATGACCAATACAAACACTGCTTGCGCTTCACTGTCGCTAACATTGAGGAGAGCAAAGAGTGGAAAGAAGGGATTGTGACGCTGGCGAAGATAATAGCTAAGCACGTACGTTAGATATTTTCAGTATTCGACTAATATTCTCAATCAAGAGTTAATAGCTTTGACCTTATTAACATATTAAATATTAGAGATTCGCTACACTCGCAGCCTTTCTATGCTTAGCAGAATTAAACGTGGCAACAATAAAAGATGTAGCAGCACTTGCAGGGGTTTCAACAGCAACGGTTTCTCGTGTATTAAACCGAACCTGCTACGTTGAACCTATCACGCTAGAGCGCGTAGAACGTGCAGTAAAAGAGCTCAATTACCACAAAGATGCTCGCGCAACAGCCTTGGCAAGTAGAAGCAGCAATACGCTTGGATTACTGACTGGCAACCTTGCCGATCCATTTTTTGCTCTGGTCGCGAAGAGTGTCGAAGAAGTGGCTAGAACCAATGGTTACCAATTGGTCGTGGTAAGTGGCGGACACAATGCTCAGCGAGAAAAAGAAGGCCTCGACTTTCTTATCAGCCAAGGTTGTGAAGCAATGGTCATTCATTCAAAGATGCTCGATGACACCACGTTACTGCGTTACTCCGCTCAATTACCTGCAATGGTTTTACTCAACCGCACGATTGCTCAAATATCAAATCGCTCTGTATGGGTAGATAATAAACTCGGATCTCAAATATCAGTAAAGCACCTCATCGAGCTGGGTCATCGAAAAATCGCCTATGTCTCGAGCGACCTTCCAATCCAAGACCGAACAGACCGTTTACAGGGCTACCAAGAAGCGATGAAAGCGGCCAATATCGAAATACAGCCTAATTGGATCATCAACCAAAACTTTAGTGAATCAGGTGGTGAAGCGGCGGGTGACATCTTAGTAAACCAATGCCCCGAGGTCACAGCCGCCGTCACCTTCAATGATGTAATGGCTGCAGGCTTAATGACGAGCTTGCAAGATCAAGGCATCTCGGTTCCCAACGATATTTCTGTGATCGGCTTTGATGATGTTTTGCTCGCTCGCTATCTTTACCCTCGGTTAACCACCATGCACAACCCTATCGACGAGATGTCGACTTATGCGGCTAACCTTGCCATAAAACTTAAAGCCGCAGGATACGCCCCTCCTAAGCAACATAAATTCGAAGCGACACTGGTTGAAAGGCAGACGGTTAAGTCAATCAAGCACTAAAATGAGACGAAATGTGACCAAAATCTCATGTATACACCTCATGTAACCGCTTACATGAAAACAGCATTGAAGTCGCACTTTCGATTTCAGAGCACGCTTATTATCCATTCCGAACAAACCCTACATTCACCTGAGGACAACAAATATGAATAACTCAAAGCCTCTACCATCGTTCGGATTAGCATTAGCGCCCATCGCCGTTATGTTTGCGCTACTTGCTATTGGATACGGTGTTTTAGGACTTCGCATTGAAGTTCTGCTACTCATTTCTGCGACTTTCACCGCATGCATTGCTTGGAAGATGGGCTACAACTGGGATGACATCATCAACGCGATTGTTGAGAAACTTGCAAAAGCGATGCCTGTTATCTTGATATTGGTTTCGGTGGGCGGTCTTATCGCAAGCTGGATGATCAGTGGCACGATCCCTTATATGGTTTACTGGGGGCTTAAAGTCATCAGCGCTGAATACATACTTATCGCTGCCTTTTTCGTTACTGCTGTTGTCTCTGTATGTACTGGTACTTCTTGGGGATCTGCGGGCACGGTTGGTGTTGCACTGATGGGCGTTGCGGCCGGTCTAGATGTATCATTGGCAGCTGCCGCGGGTGCTGTTGTTTCTGGCGCATATTTTGGCGACAAGATCTCCCCTCTTTCAGACTCAACTAACTTTGCGCCTGTCGTTTCAGGCACCACATTGTACGAACACATTCAGCACATGCTTTACACAACGCTGCCTGGGTTTGTGATTGCATCAGTTGTCTTCTTCTTTGCTGGACAAAGTGCAGATATCGCGAACGTAGGTGAACCAGAAAAGGTCACTCAAATTCTTGCGGGACTGGATAGCCTATACAACTTCAATATCCTTTTGATCATCCCACCAGTGATGATTCTGTGGGGCGCACTCACCAAAAAACCTGTTCTGCCACTGATGTTAGGTGCGTCTGCTCTTGCGATTGTATTAGGTATGGTTCTACAAGGTTTCTCTCTACAACAAGGTTTCCAAGCTTATGTCGACGGCTTCAATGTCGCTCTGTTTGAAGCGAAAGGTACAGCGATTGATGGACTAATTCCTGATGTGTCTAAACTGCTAAACCGTGGTGGTTTGTTCTCAATGATGAGCACCATCCTACTGGTTTTCTGTGCGTTCTCTTTTGCAGGTGTTTTAAGCCTAACCGGCGCTTTGAATGTGGTACTAGGTCGTTTCTTGCATATGATTCACTCAACAGGACAACTTATCGCATCAACAGTGATTGCAACCATCACAGTAGTATTCACGACCTCTGACGGTAAATTAGCACTTCTCATCCCTGGTGAACTGTTTCAGAACGCTTACCGTAAAATGGGGCTAGACACTAAAAACCTATCTAGAACCATTGAAGACGCAGGCACAATCATCGAACCACTGGTTCCTTGGACTGCGGCAGGTATTTACATGGCAAGCACGCTCGGAGTTGCAACGCTAGATTACCTACCTTGGGCAATCCAATGTTACACCGGTATCGTTTTCGCTCTGATTTATGGTTTCACTGGGTTTGGTATTGCACACACAAAGCCTGAACAATCAGAAGACTCCGTAGAAACTTCCCTGGCTCACAGCACTAAGTAAGGCTCACATCCTATGAATTCTTTCGACAATACAATTAACCGCAGAAATACAGGGTCGGTAAAGTGGGACTTTATGGAGCAGAAGCTTGGCTTAGAAAGTACCAACTTACTGCCAATGTGGGTTTCTGACTATGATTTCCAAGCGCCTCAACAAGTATTAGATCGCTTAGCTCAAGATATTTCTCATGGTATTTTTGGTTACTCAGAACGTCAAGACGACTACTACCAAGCCGCGATCGATTGGTTTAGAAACCAACATCAAACAGAAATCAAACGAGAATGGATTACAACGGTGCACGGCGTTTTGCCCGGTATTGCTATGGCGCTGCAAATGCTCACACAAGTGAATGACCAAATCGTAATTCAAAGCCCGGGCTACGGTTCGTTCCGTAAGATCATCGAACTAAATGATCGTAAGGTGTTGAACAACCCATTGATAGTATCAGAAGGTCGTTACCAGCTTGATTTCGCACATTTGGAAGACTGCTTTGCG
The DNA here is from genome assembly GCF_002872555.1 of Vibrio sp. 10N.286.55.E10. Lineage (NCBI taxonomy): Bacteria > Pseudomonadati > Pseudomonadota > Gammaproteobacteria > Vibrionales > Vibrionaceae > Vibrio > Vibrio sp. 10N.286.55.E10. Next base: position 223,364 of record NZ_MCSD01000001.1, on the reverse strand, counting down.
AGTGGCGCCAAAGCGTTGATTTTCTGCAACCCACACAACCCAACAGGCAGAGTATGGAGCGAACAAGAGATCCTGCAAGTTGCCGAGCTTTGCCAAAAACACGATGTATGGCTGATCAGTGATGAGATTTGGAGCGACCTAGCGCTAACATCCAACATATTCCATTCAACATTGAAACTACCAAGTTCGCTAACCGACAAACTTATTGTGGCAACTGCGGCCAGTAAAACTTTTGGCTTATCATCATTAAGAATTTCGAACTTTATCATTCCAAATGCAGAATTGAAGGAGCAGTTTGTTCGACGTTTGGATGCTCATGGCATGGATTGCTTCAACAATCTATCAATGTCCGCAGCGACCACTGCATATCAAGAGTGTCAAGCTTGGTTAGCGGACTTAAAACAGTATCTGCAAGACAACATAGAAACGCTGAGCGGATTCCTAAAGACAGAGTTGCCTCATATTCGTTTCACTAAACCCGAAGCGACGTATCTTGCATGGCTAGATTGCCGTGCAATGAAACTAAGCGATGCAGAGCTTGAGCGCAAACTCATTGCAGCCGGTATTGTACCGAGTATGGGTTGTGCCTTTGGCGAGGAAGGTTCAGGATTTATTCGATTGAATCTAGGGTGCCCTGCAGAAGTATTAGCAGACGCTTTGGTACGACTAAAAGTAGCATTAGCTGTAGATAAGTAAGCAACTAGAAAACGTCACCCACGCCAAACAACAAAGCCCCACTCAACTGAGCGGGGCTTTCATCATTCTTACTATTTACTTATTTAAAGGTAAATTAGCCTTGCCAAGCAAACTGTTCGAACACTTTGTCTACCGGCGTTTCAGCAACACGGTTTACATAGTTACTGATCACTTTCTGAGACAGGCCAAGAATCACTTCTAACACTTGCTGTTGGCCGTAACCCGCCTCAAAGAATGCTGCCATTTCACTTTCAGACACATTGCCACGATTACGAACCATGCTGAGCGTGAAGTCGTGCAGTGCTTGCAACTTCTCAGTTGGCATTGCGGTGCGATTACGCAGTGCTTCAGTGATCGCAGGATCAACCTTCATTGAGTGTGCAATGCCAGTGTGTGCAGGAACACAGTAGTGACACTCGTGTTCAACGTTGATGGTTTGCCAAACCACCGTTAGCTCTTCAGCATCGAAAGATGAGTCACTAAACGCCTGATGAAGCTGAGTGTAAGCTTTAAGCGTGTTTGGGGATTCAGCCAACACACCAAACAAGCCTGGAACTCGCCCCATCTGTTTTTTAGCGCCTTCAAGAATAGGTTTGCTCTGCGCGGGTGCTGATTCTATTGAGTGAATTTTGAAGTTGCTCATTGTTTTATCCCTATCAATTTATGATTTTAAAGTTATTCAATTACGGAGCAATTAATTACTGTTCTCCGTTAGTGTGAAAACAATATAGAACAAATTAGAACGATCGTTCAAGTGTTATTTTGAACATATGTTCAAGTTTTACATTGAAGCATGACGAATATCTTTTGCTCATAACAAGAAAGCCCATCAAGTGAAACCTGATGGGCTTTCATTCATCTAAGATTTTATTTTAAGCAACTACCAGTATTCAGCATGAGCCAAAGCTTCAACACAGCTAGACTGTTCGCTCGCCACTTTGATTTCACCGCCAGTCAGCGATTGAGCGATCCAACCGTGAGGGTAGCTCAACTCGAATGGTTCTGGGATCTGCTCAGTAGTGATTTGCTCAAAACCTACTTTTGAATAGTAACTAGGATCACCGTATGTCACAGCAAGCTCGACACCCTGTTCCTTTAGAGTCTGTAAGCCGAAGTTAATCAGCTTTTGGCCGATCCCACGCTTTTGAACTTGAGTGCTCACCGCTACTGGAGAGAGCAAGTAAGCCTTAGTTTCGTCATCAAATGAAAGCGGAGTAAAAATAATCGCGCCTACAATTGTGCTTCCTAATTCACGAGTATCATCTTCCGCGACAAAACAAAGTAGCTCTGTTGGATCTGTGGTCGTTAAAAGATCCTTGGCAAGCTTACCTACTGTTTTACCCTCGTTCTCGCCTTCTGAATCAGTAAAGGTTTGAGTAAAAAGTTGCGTGATCGTTTCGATCTCGCTTGAATCATATAGTCTAAATTTCATGGTGTTCTTCACTTACTGTACTTTCTTCAACACAAAGAAGTGATAATCAAAATCACGCTTAGCTGAGCCTTGAGAACCTTCCACAAGTTCGCTGTTACTGAAGAATTGTTTAATTTCATTGTCGCAATCTGCGAGCGCTTTTGAGTTTGGCATCGTTGCTTTCAAAGACTCGACTTGCTTTTGCAAAGGCTGATAATAGGCAAGCCAGCCGGCGTCGCTCATCGCAAAGTCATCCAAGACTTGGTAACCCGCCGCCTTTGCATGCTTGATACGTTCAGCTACCGTGGTCATATCTGGGTACTCTTTCTGCCAGAATACTTTGATTGATTCGTTTGGATTCTCGGTGTTCCACACCAAATCATTCACGACCAAGATGCCATCATCGATGAGTAGCTTCCGCCACTGCTTAAGTGCTTTCTGAACACCCATGATGTAAGCGCTACCTTCTGACCAGATCAGGTCGAATGACTTAGCTTCAAACGGTAGATCCATCATGCTTGCACATACCGTTTTAATATTGCTTTCGAGACCAAGTTCTAGTGCTTGTTGACTCAGAATATCCAAACTCGGTTGATCATTGTCTAACGCTGTTATTTGCACGTCCGTTTGATGTTCAACTAAGGCTTTCGCTAACGCCTTGGTCGCGATGCCTTTGCCACAACCAATCTCAAGTACGCGCTTAGGTGTAACCGGAACTTGTGCCAATGCTGCTAAGGTATCTTCAACCGTTCCTGGCCCTAAACGCTCTAAGCCCTCAAAAATAGCGCCAAAATCCGCCATGTATTGATCATGTTCATTCATGTCTTTCGATAACCACTTCAATCGCAGAGCCTGTTTCTCATCAAAACCCTGCTTAATTAACCAATCGAGGTGTGCATCTGGCGCAAGCTTGTCCATCGACTCATGCCACTCTTCTAGACCACCTTCACCTAGCATTGCTGCTAGTAGGTCGCGTGATCGTTGCTTTTGAACGAGCTCTTCGTCTAACTGCTTAAGACGATTTTCCAGTAAGCTGCGCTCTATCTTTGCATCTAGACAAGCTTGGCACTCTTTGAGCGTCAACCCACCCGCTTGTAACTGCTGCAACAACCGAACACGTTGTAGGTCCTTTTCAGAATAAAGGCGATAACCATTGCTCTGACGCTGAGCTTCAATCAAACCTAGCTTGCCGTAATACAACAATGTGGAGCGGCTCAGCCCAACCAAATCGGCCAGTTCAGAGATACGATACATGCACTTCCCCTCTCATTTCGGTAGCAAAGATAAACTATGAAGCTGTAGTCAGGTCAACAGAATTTTAGACACTTTTCTCGTTCTTTACCTATTTACCTTCAAACTGATAAAACGATCTGAGTGTGGTTTTAACCATAGAACGGTTAGTCATCGACATTGCCTGCACGGGATTCAGGAAAAGGAGAGGATTAAACTTGATGAATTGAAAACAATTGGCTCATAAACATACTTCTTTCTAACCGAATTTTGCTAACTTCTAAATTATTCAACAATGGACGAACGTTAACTAAACGATAAATACAATCACCCAGCAAATAGATCAAAAGAGCACAGATATCACCTGAAAATGCCTTCTTAACTTTTTAGAAAAATTCAAAAATAATTAGAATTTAATCCCTAACTTTACTGAGTAATTTGTTAGTCTTGGAAACAATTATTTACAATCCGACTAAAAATTAATTGGATCGCTAGAGGTTGTTTTTCTTGAATATGAAATTATTCGGCAGTTCCCTAATCCTTTCAGGGACTGCATTAGGGGCTGGCATGTTGGCTATCCCAATGGTGTTGGCCCAATTTGGCTTCATGATCAGCTCAGTGCTGATGCTACTTATCTTTATCGGCACCACTTACTCTGCACTCCTACTGGCAGAAGCGTGTACTAAAACTAAAGACAACAGTGGCATGAGCAGTGTTGCTTACCTCACTCTGGGCAGCAAAGGTAAACACTTTATCAATGCACTCTTTTATCTGCTGTTGGTATGTATGCTTATTGCTTATATCTTGGGCGTGGGTGACATCATCCATAAGCTACTGCTCGATGTTGGCGTAAACATCTCTGCATCTGCTGCTTATACCGTTTTCAGCCTATTTATGGGTGTGATTGTAGTTGCGGGTAAGTCTTATATCGACAAGTTGAACCGTGGCCTATTCATCATGATGGTGGTGATGCTATTTATTGTTATCGCTTCTCTGTTTAGCAATATCCGCCTTGATTACCTAACTCAAACTAGCCAATACACGGCCAATGATGTGGTGCAATACAGCGCGGTTATCTTTACCAGCTTTGCCTCTATGGTGGTGATCCCATCACTGGTGATCTACAACCGTGAAGCGACTCAAAAGCAGATCCGCAATATGATTCTGCTTGGCTCAGTGATTCCGCTCGTGTGCTACCTCACTTGGTTGTTCGCGATTATCGGTAACCTTGGCACAGACGCGATCAGCCAGTTCCACAACATTTCAGAGCTGATCTCTGCGTTTAGCGGACAGTCTGCTTGGTTGAAAGTAGTGATTGCTCTGTTCTCAGCACTGGCATTAGTGACCTCTTTCCTCGGCGTGTCGATGGCGCTGTATGACCAAAACAAAGACGCTGTAACCAACAACAAAGCGTTGGCTTATACGTTGACCTTCATCTTACCTTTGGTATTAGCAGAGCTGTTCGCTAGCCAGTTTGTAAGCATGCTCGACTATGCAGGCATGGTTTTGGTGTTCCTAGCTATCTGGGGTCCACTCGCAATGGTGGTTAAGGTGCGCAGACCGGACTTCCCTCACCTACAAACCGAGGGCAGCTACACAGCAGCCGGTGGCGACACCGCACTAATGGCAACATTCGGTTTTGGCGCGCTGATTTTCGTGTCTTGGTTTATGGGTTAGATAGAGACACAGTATCAACCGCTGCCGTGGTGATATGTATGTGTTTGTGAGTGAAGACTAAACAAGTACCTCACACTCACATCAAAATACAAAAAGCCAGTGAGTATCTGCTATTAACAGTAGATACTGACTGGCTTTTTCAGTATTTGAACGTGATTACTGAGAATTAAAGAGACGTTCTTATTAAGTTAAGTTGTCAAGTAACTGCTCACATTGCGCTTTGAGCGATTTAAGTTCGTTTTCATTCATCTTAGACAAACAAAATATCTCTTCTGGGACAGTTTGCGCGCGCTCTTTGAGTTCAGTCCCTACAGGAGTTAGCGTAATTACTCGCACTCGTTCATCTTCAGTACTACGTTTACGAAGCACATAACCTTTTGCTTCTAAACGCTTAAGTAATGGAGTCAAGGTTCCTGAATCTAAATGTGTTTTAGCGCCTAACGCTTTGACATTTATCTCTTGTTGCTCCCAAAGCACCATCATCACAATGTACTGTAAATAAGTAAGATCAAGCGCTTTCAGCAGAGGTTGATAAGCTCGACTCATTGCATTTGAAGCACTGTAAAGTGCAAAGCACACCTGATTATCTAACTTTAGATATTCATTTTGGTCGCTCACGATCACCTCGTCAATAAATTAAATTGCACACAATATACTTGCACACGTAAGTTTTATCAATTAAGCTAACCTCAAAATAAAGTTGCGCACAATTTAATTTTACACAACTATTTTAAGGATTAAGACAATGACAACACTCTACACTACTTCTGCTACTGCAATTGCTGGTCGTAACGGCCAAGTTTCTACTGACGATAATTTGCTTTCTGTTGCATTAAGCTACCCGAAAGAAATGGGCGGTTCAGGTGAAGCAACGAACCCTGAGCAACTGTTTGCGGCGGGCTACTCTGCGTGTTTCTCAAATGCTCTACTTCACGTAGCGAAAGAAATGAAAATCAAGATTGCATCGGCGCCAACAACTGCAACGGTTGGTATCGGTCCAAATGAAAATGGTGGTTTTGCTTTAACCGTTTCATTAGCGATTGAGCTCGACTTGGCTCAAGAACAGGCTGTTACGCTTGTAAAAACCGCTCACCAAGTTTGCCCATATTCAAATGCGATTCGTGGCAACATTGATGTGAAATTGTCGGTTAACGGACAAGCGCTTTAGTCGCTTTACCCAAAAATGTCCCACTAAAAAAATGTCCCGCATTAGGCGGGACATTTTTATATAAGATGGAAAACTTCTAACTCTGAAAGATTAGCTCTTAAACGTGTTTGCAATCTCTTTCAATGAAGCCGCCAGTTCAGCTTGTTCTTTGGCTGTTGCTGCAATTTGAGTTGCGCCTGTGGTCGACTCCGTCGATTTCTGCTCTACTGCCATCACGTTTTGCGCGATATCTTGGGTCACAACCGCTTGCTCTTCCGTTGCTGTGGCGATCTGTTCGGTCATGCTGAATATTTCGCTTACCGATGCGGAGATTCCTTGTAAGGTGTGCTCGACCTCTTTTGAATCCTCAACTGCTTTAGACGACATCTTTTGACTGTTATCAATCACATTAAACGCCGTTTGAACATCAGACTGTAGCGAGCTGATAAAGCCTTCAATTTCAGCTGTCGATTGCTGAGTACGTTGTGCTAGCGTGCGAACTTCATCAGCCACTACCGCGAATCCACGGCCTTGCTCACCCGCTCGTGCCGCTTCAATTGCCGCGTTCAATGCTAACAAGTTAGTCTGTTCAGCGACCGACTTAATCACATCAATCACACTGTTAATGTTATTGCTGCTCTCGTGTAGATGCGTGATTTTTTCCGCTAGGTCATTAATTTCAGATGCCAGTTTTTCGATAGAGTGGTAAGAGTTTTGAACCGTATTCAAACCTTCTTGCGACTGCTCATCGACCAGTTTAGCAGAGCTTGCTGTCTGCTGAGTTTTAGCGGCCACTTCATTTACCGTTGCTGATAACTCTTCTGTAGCAGTCGCAACTAAGCCAATTTGGTCTTTTTGTTGAACTAGTGTGTTCGAGTTGTAGTGACAAGTTTGCGAGGTTTCTTCAGCGGCTGAAGCTAAGGTCAGACTCGACTGAGACAGATTGTCGATAACGTTTGAAAACTTCTCTAGCGTTTCGTTGAGTGCCGAAGATATCTGGCCAAGTTCGCTGTTACCAACGTACTTAGCACGAACCGTTAGATCGTTGTCATTACGAACTTTAGACAACATCACTGTCAGGTCTTTCACTCTCATCGTCAGGTCGCTGATCACCTTAAAGCTCACGAAGGTTGCGAACAAAGTAATCAAAGCAAATAGACCAATACTCATCATCATCGCAGACTGCGCCTCTGACATCTTTTTCTCGGTCAGCGCAATCAGTGATTCAGCTAGGTGGTTTTCTGTTTTCTTTAGCTGAACAATACGAGCAGTAGATTGAGAGAACCAGTAGACAGGGTCAACATCAAAGCCGCTCATCTTAGATTCAGCCAAGCTACGAAGCTTTTCTACTTCTGCCACAGAGCGGTCATTTAACTGTTGTTCAAAGAATCGAACGTTCGCTGGGTTGCTCAACACTTCATAGTTCGAGAAGTAGGTATTTTGCTCTGTCACTAAAGAGATGAATTTCACCAGCATACCCGGGCCAAATTCATTTTTAGAAAAGGTGTTATTCAGGACAGCACGCTCGATACCCGCTCGCTCTTTACCTTGCAAGAAGTTGTAGTAAGCGATGGTTTCTGTAGTGATGGTAGCATCAGAACTTAGCTCTGCAATTAACGCCGATACGCTAAGAAGCTTTGCATTCAATTGGGTGTAGTAACCCAAGGCCTCAGAAAGTGGGATAGATTGAGAATCCACTCGATTTCGAATGGTCGTTATCTGATTAAGGCTTTGGCTTATCCCTGTGTTCAGGCGATTAATCTGTGGCAGATTGATATTGGCAGACTGCCAGTAATCATTTCTTTCATTACGTCGGTTATCGGCATTGGTTCTCTGCGCGGCTAATTCACTGACAAACTTGGTTCCTTGAGAGCCAATAAAGCCAGCTGTCATGCCTCGCTCTTTTTGTAACTCATGCACTAACTCACTGTACACAACCGAAAGGCGTGTCAGTTGATTCAATGAGGACATTTCAGTCTTTGTTTCTACGCCTTTGGATATCGCAGAAACACTGAGCCAGAGAAACCCTAAGATCGGTAAAATAAGCAAAGCGATGATTTTTTGCTTAAAGGACATATCGGTTAATTTCATTTTTATTTCCTAGCAGCTGACGAATCTTTATCTGTCATGTAATTAGACACACTTCTAAAACGGTGTACCTTTACCGAGATCATAATAATATTTAGTTTTATCAATTACCGTGCCATAACGGACGACAATCGATAACGCTAGCATTTAACCTTACAAAATTCATTGGTTTATTTATAAATTTGTTAGCTATGCAGCTTTAGAAAACACAAAAAGCGTGCAACAACATTTTATTGACGTAAGCGACTGAAATATGGCAGGTTTTATTAACCCTAAAGAGGTATGTGTACACCCTTTTCTGCTCAGTTGTCGCTACATATTCAGCGCCAACTATGTATAATGCCGGGCTCAAAAAGTTACGAATTCAATTAACGTAGAAGCATAATTAGAGGTTTTATGGACTGTCCCGCTTGCGAAGAACACATTGGATGGGAATGGGTAGAAGAAGCAGCAATCGAACCTAATGAAGAATTCGATTGCCCAGAGTGCGAAGAAACGCTGATGTACACTATCGATGAAGGCACCTATTACGGCGCGCAGCATAAAACCGTCGAAGTCGTCGACGACTAGTCTTACTTAGACATTAGATAATGAGACCAGAATAAAAACTGCCAAACCTTGTCTATTAATTGCATTCAATCGAGCACCTTATGCACCAACAAGATGCAAGGAAGACAATTAAGTTGAGCAAAACACACCTTTACTGGAACGAGCGTTCAGCATAAAATATTGAACATATGTTCAGATTAATGAAGTAAATGTTATGGCCAAGACCGCAAAGTTCGATAGACAAGATGTAGTAGATAAAGCAACGAACCTGTATTGGGAAAAGGGCTTTCACGCAACTTCTATGCGTAACCTGCAAGATGTGATTGATATGCGTCCGGGTAGCATCTACGCGACATTTGGCAGCAAAGAAGGTCTGTTTAAAGAGACGCTTGCTCGCTATACCGAACTTGGCATCCTCAATCTGAACCGTTTCCGCAGCGAAACAGACTCTCCAATCAAAGCGCTCGAAAGTTTCGTCAAACGTGCTGTGGTCGAATCAAAACAAAGCTCGCCAAATGGCATGTGTATGCTAGCAAAAACGGTCGCAGAACTGACTGATGAACACGCAGAGTTATTAGAAGAGGCGAAGAAATCACTGAAGATCATGGAAGGTGAGTTCGCTAAGCTGATTACCGAAGCACAAGAGCTTGGTGAAATAAGCAAAGAGCGTGAACCTGTTCAGCTTGCTCGACATGTTCAAGTTCAAATAGCAGGTCTGCGTACGTACGCTAAAACCTGTGATGACATTGATTTACTTAACTCAATGGTTGAAGACGTATTTAAGTATCATCCTTTTTAGAAGCTGAACTTGTTTTAGAAGCCATACAAAAAGACTCCACTGTTAGCCTAAAGCACTAGAGCGGAGTCTTTTTAGTTTTGAGCTAGTTAACTTTATAGATGATTAACTTTAGTGTTTAAGGGTTACACCTTTCTCATGATCAGCGCCTGCGCATTGAGCATCGCCTCTTTGGTGCTGACATCTAACGTTTTCACATTCGCAAAGCGCTCGACTTCTTTGATCGCCACATCGTGAGCGAAGATCACCAACCTCGCTCTTTCAATGTCTTTCTGTGTGATGCGATTGCCTATTCCATTAGCACCTTGTGTCTCAACCTTAATCCGAACCCCGAGATGATGCGCCGCTTTTTCCAGAGACTTCGCAGCTAAGAAAGTGTGGGCAACACCTGACGGACAAGAAGTGATTGCGAGTACATCCGCTTGCCCTTCTTCTGTCACCGAGCCACCTGCAAACTGGTTGGAACTCGCCTCGCCTTCGACCACATTTTTTTTCAGCAGTATCACGATCAAAGCCGTGGTGAGCGCTCCCGCCAGTGTGCCAATGATGTAGCCAATTTTTCCGTCAACCACAGGCAGAACAATCCAACCGCCCCATGGTGCATGGTTCACTACATGGAACATAAAGCCAACAACGTTACCGACAATGCCACCAGCAACAACCGCAGGCAGAACGCGTGCAGGGTCGGCAGCAGCAAATGGGATCGCACCTTCACTGATGCCGATCATTCCCATGATCCCTGCGGCTTTGCCCGCTTCGCGTTCGTCGCGTTTAAACTTCTTCGGCGATATAAAAGTCGCCAGAGCCATACCGAGTGGTGGCGTACAAATCGCAATGCCAACGCCACCCATCAACCAAGGTTGGGTATTTACCTGAGTTTGAGCAAACAGTGTAGCGACCTTATTGATTGGTCCTCCCATATCAAAGGCGGTCATCGCGCCTAAAATACTGCCGAGCACCATTTTTCCAGAGCCAGCCATACCCGTGAGCATTTGGTTCATCTCAAGCATCACTTGAGCTATCGGAGATCCAATCACCCACATCACCGCACCACAAGTGACGAAGGTACCAACTAGTGGATAGATGAAGATAGAACTCAGCGAGATCATGCTGTCTGGCAGTTTGATCTTCTTAAGTAGATTCACCACAAAGCCCGCAAAGAAGCCGACCACTATCGCCCCAAGAAAACCGGTGTTGTATTGGTTAACGGCAACCCAAGAACCAATCATGCCCGGTGCTAAACCCGGTTTGTCGGCCATCGAGTACGCAATGTAACCGCCCAGCACCGCAGTAAACAACGTTAAGCCCGCAATGCCCATCTGTGCGATATCAGCTAACACGCCACTCTCAGGAACTGCGCCGTGACCGGATATCATCACCGACAAAGACAACAACACACCGCCCGCAACCACGAATGGGATCATGTGTGAAGTGCCATACAACAGGTGTTCTTTGAGTCGATTGAGTGATTGTGCCCAAGGGCTGAGTGGCTCGACATACACTTCGTGATGGCTAGAGGCATAGCTATCAAAGGAATCTGAATTGACTTCAAGAAACAGCTCTTGAGCTTCCTCAACCGACTCGGCTGCCTTTAATTTTGTAACAAAGCCATCTTCGATCAATTTGGTCGAGATCTGAGCCAGTACCTCGATATGGTGGTCGTCATTATTGTCTGGCGAAGCGAGCATAAAAAACACATCAGACAGTTCACCGCCATCGGCACCATAGTCAATCCCCGTTCGGCTGATACCTACAGCAACGGCAGGTTTAGCAACGGCAGTGCTTTTCGCATGTGGAATCGCAATACCATCATCAAACCCCGTATTACCAATCGCCTCACGCTTCCAGATATCATCAAGGAATTCACTTTTATTCGAGAGCTTACCAGCGCGATCGAGTAACTCAACAAGCTCTTCAAATACTGCCTGTTTTGAGTCTGCTTGTAGCTCCAAACAGATAATCTCGGGCTCGATAATATTAGTGATATCCATGGTCTATTCTGCCTCGCCTGATTTCAGACTGAAGTAATTAGGTTCTTCCGACCTAAATTAAAATTTCGATGTTAATAAGATGAAAAGATTAACGGTGTGAAGGCACTCAATATATAGGACGAAAGGTGCATTAACTGGATTATTGTAACCAAGAACTCAGAGTGTGACTTTCACCTTGGAATAAAAAACGGCAATCCATAAAATCCACAGAACCCATAAACATATCGCCCCTCCTCTATGCGAGCTTTCCATACTGGATTTCCCACGCAAGATGGCTTTTACAAAATAGCTTCTGAAAGGTAGCTTATGTAACGTAACAGGGACGAGAATAAGCCGAGAATAATAATGAGAATTGTAGCGGTAACTGCGTGCCCTACAGGCATTGCGCACACCTATATGGCAGCTGATGCTCTAAATAAAACAGCCCCTAAGTTCAACGTTTCAATCAAGGTTGAGACGCAAGGCGCTATGGGTATTGAAAACTTACTGACCGCCCAAGATATTACTCTCGCAGACAAAGTATTAATCGTATCTGATATCGATATTGAACAACCAAGCCGGTTCGACCCAGCTAAAACCTTATTCATTCCCATGGAAGAGGTGTTGTTGAGTGTCGATAAAGTCTTTATTAAGCATTGTCGAACTTAAACTTTTCATGAACGAATATCAGATCACCTTCTTCGTTAACGATCCTGCCGCAAACTCACATGTCGCGCAGCCCCTTACTCGATTAGCGAAGAAGTTCAAAAGCAACATCCGCATTATCAACATCACTCAAAATCGAACCGCTGATCTATCCAAATCCGTCGCGATGCTGCAAGTAGGTTTACTTCGTGGTGACTTGTGTCAGATAACCGCGGTTGGGATTGATGCGGAGCTGGCCTGTTTCGTTCTCAAAGATGTAATTGCTGAGCATTACGACATGGTTGGCTCACAAGTGAACCATGAATTCTCGAAAGATCTAATCCAGCGTATGCCGCAAATATGCCCGCCCTGTGACATCAAGTGGCACCATGCCAAAGCACAAACCCAACTGACCAAGTTTGAATGCCTAAAAGGGCTCGCTCATTTGGTGTATCCAGAAGATCCGGATGAACTGATTCTGGCGTTTATTAAACGAGAGGAACGCTCGTCTACGTGTGTATCTCCAGGGATCGCCCTGCCGCATGTGATGTTTGAATCGACCCAAGACCTCTCGATCGCGGTTATCGTCAGTGACGACCCAATTGACTGGGCCTCACGCATTGGCGAAGTACACGTTACCATTGCTTTGGTACTGCCTACCAAGCCACAGCGAGAGCATATTGTGGCGGCTACCAACCTAACCAGAAATCTGCTTCACGACCAAGTCAATGAGCGTTTACAAAAGACTCGAAGCAGTGTCGATCTACAAGCTCTGCTCATGTACATCTCTTCACGTCTTATTTAGTTACCAGCTCGTTAGAGCTAGATTGAGCCTCGATACTCGGTCGGTGTTCTTCCGGTGCGGTTTTTGAAAACTCGACAGAAGTAGTTCACATCCTTAAAGCCGCAACGTAATGCCACTTCATTGAGCTTGAAGTTGTACTTCTTAAGCATGAACTTGGCACGATCGACTCGCACGCGCGTGATGTACTCGGCCAGCGTCATATGGCCTTGTTGGCGGAACATTCGTGACAAATGGTTAGATGAAATACTAAAGCGTGAGGCGATGCTATCTCGAGTGATCTGGCGGTGGAAGTTCTCTTGAATGTAGATGCAAATCCCCTGATACACATCCTGTACTCGGCTGTGAGATTTCTCGACAGGTGCATCCAACATGGTCTTACTGTATTGCAGCAGCGCTTGTAGTAACAGTTCATCCATAGGCTGCTTGTTACTCTCGCGCGCTAACGAGCTGAGCGCCTCCAAAATGTTATCAATCGCAAACCCAGAGCGAGTCTGAATACTGTGCTTTTGAATATCGTAAAAACTCTCTTCCCCTTTGCGCTTACTCACCAAACTTAAGCCAAGCTGACGGCGACCAAACAACATGCTCAACACCGAGCAGTCAGTATCCCAGTTGGGTTTGTTCCAGCAGTTCGGTGGGATAAAAATCGCATCGCCCGCTTTCGCGACAACGTTGGTGATCTTACGATCATGACTCTCCATCTCATTGACATACTCTCCGTCGAGCACCAGCTCTAAGCGTGGAAAGTTCACCTGATAACTGCATGCTGAAGGCGTGTGAAAATCCCCCGCAAACCAGATGTTATGAAATGGTTCTCGCTCATTTAATACCGACGAGATTAGGTCATGAAATATCATTTATTCGAACTCTTAAAAGCAGCAATAACGCTACGGGAATAGATATACTCCTTAGTGAAACATAGCGCTATTGAGCAAAATCACAATTTGAGATCTAGGTTACAAAAATCCAGTAGTGGAAATAAATCTCCAGTCAAAAACCTGATATAGCACATTGTTCCTTCGATAACTCTACACGCCGAACCCCATGCAAATAAAAGCCTCAAGCAGGCTCAACCTATGTCAATAGAGGCCGAAAAACGCGCCACTAAACGATCAAAATCACACTCTACTTATAACGCAACAATCATCCAGTAAATGCGTTTTTTCTTCACTACAGAAGGCAAGCCGTAGATTCCAGAATACCTCTAACAAAATAAAAACAAGTAGGGGTTCATTATGATCACAACATTGATCAATCAAGATTTGATTAAGCTTTCGCTTAGCGCTGATTCAAAAGAAGAAGTATTCAAAGAGCTGATAGACGTGCTTTATGCACAAGGCAGAATTTCAGACAAAGCACAGTTTCTTGCCGACATTAAGGCTCGTGAAGAACAAGGTAATACCGGATTTGAAGAAGGTATTGCTCTGCCACACGCGAAAAGTGCTGCGGTCATCAAACCTGCGGTTGTTATCGGTGTCCATCAACAGGGTATCGAGTACGGCGCGGATGACGGTCAGCCATCAAAACTGTTCTTTATGATTGCCTCTCCCGATGGTGGCGATAATCATCACATCGAAGTACTGGCAGAGCTTTCTTCAAAACTGATTGAAGAAGGCTTTATCGAAAGCTTCATGAATGCTCAATCTGAACAAGAAGCATTAGAACTACTGCTTACCAAACCTGAGCCTTCGGAAGCGGAAACCAACGTTGAGAAACAAGGCTTCATCATTGGTGTGACAGGCTGCCCAGCTGGCGTTGCACACACTTATTTGGCAGCCGAAGCACTAGAGAAAGGCGCGGCGGCTCTTGGCTACGATGTGAAGGTCGAAACTAACGGCTCTATCGGCGTTAAAAACAGCCCAACTCAAGAAGAAATCGAACGTGCCGACGCAATTGTGGTGGCTTGTGACAAACAGGTCGACATGGCTCGCTTTGCCGGAAAACGCGTTATCAGCACCAACGTGAAAGCGCCGATCAAAGACGCGCAAGGCTTGATTCAGCAAGCACTCAACGCACCAAGTTACCAAGCAGAGCAAGCTCCAACCAACCAATCCGTTGCAGAGAAAGCATCACAAGCGCGTTCAGACCTTTATCGTTACTTGATGAATGGCGTATCTCACATGATCCCATTCGTGGTCACAGGCGGCCTCTTGATTGCCCTAGCCTTAGCGATTGGCGGTGAGCCAAGCGAATCTGGCATGGCGATTCCTGCTGGCAGCATGTGGAACCAAATCCTAGAAGTGGGTGTGGTTGCCTTCACCCTGATGATCCCAATCTTGGCTGGCTACATTGCTTACGCAATTGCTGACCGCCCTGCTCTAACCCCTGGCTTGATTGGCGGTTGGATTGCCAACAACGGTTCTTTCTATGGCGCTGACGCAGGTACTGGCTTCATTGGCGCAATCATCGCAGGCCTATTAGTGGGTTACTTCGTTAAATGGATTACTTCGTTTAACTACCACAAGTTCGTTCAACCGCTTGTGCCTATCATGATCGCTCCGATCACTGGCTCTCTATTCATCGCGGGTCTGTTCATCTTCGTAATTGGCGCCCCTATCGCGGGACTAATGGATGCTCTTACTGCCCTACTTACTAGCATGAGCACAGGCAACGTGGTTCTGCTTGGCATCGTACTGGGTGGCATGGCTGGCTTTGATATGGGTGGCCCATTCAACAAAGTAGCATTCCTGTTCTCGGTTGGCATGATTGCTAGCGGTCAAACTCAATTCATGGGTGCAATGGCGTGTGCTATCCCTGTCGCTCCACTGGGCATGGCTATCGCAACCAGACTTGGCCGTAAGTTCGACCTGTTCGAATCTTCTGAAATTGAAGCAGGTAAAGCAGCAGGCGCAATGGGCTTAGTGGGTATCTCTGAAGGTGCGATTCCTTTCGCAGCTCAAGACCCGATGTCAGTTATCCCAGCCAACGTACTTGGCTCAATGACCGCTGCAGTAATGGCGTTCTCATTTGGCATCACCAACAGCGTTGCCCACGGTGGCCCAGTTGTGGCTCTACTAGGCGCAATGAACTACCCAATGCTGGCACTTCTGTGTATGGCTTCAGGTGCGGGCGTAACTGCGGTTACTTGTATCGCGCTTAAAAATCTACGCAAAGCCAAGCTAACAGCAGCAGCGGCTTAAGCCATTTCAACTCCAATGGCTTGAGCCTTTCTACCCTACTGTTTTTAGTAGCTAATAGTTTTTTAGGAACGAATAGAGCTCAAGCCATGTTTCCCTTCATGGTGATTTCGATGTCTGATTTTTCTTTAGCGAACGACTCGTTCGTACAACGCTTTTTCTACCCTATGACCAACGTGATTCAAAACTACGCATGGGGGAGTCCTTCTTCGTTTAGCCAACTGTTTGGTATTGATAACCAGTCTGGTGAGCCACAAGCAGAGATCTGGATGGGCGCTCACCCGAATGGTTGCTCAATGGTGACTGATAACGGGCAGCAGACCACGTTGTCGAACCTTATTTCCAAGAACCTAAACCTGTTTCTAAGCGAGAAAGTCGCGAGTCGTTTTGGTGAGCTACCATATCTATTCAAGGTGTTAGCAGCAGAGAAAGCGCTATCGGTGCAAGTACACCCAAATAAACAACAAGCTGAATCTGGATATGCTCTAGAAGAGCAGCAAGGCATTCCGATGACCGCTGGCAACCGCAACTACAAGGATCCCAACCACAAGCCAGAACTGGTGTATGCCCTAACCGACTACACCGCAATGAATGGTTTTAGATCAATCAGCGAGATCCTTGAGCACTTCCATTACCTTGATATTCCAGAGTTGCATTCGATGGTGAACGATCTCGCGGACGACCAAACTCCCAATGGATTAGCCAGCTTCTTTGCAAGCTTGCTGTCTCTGGAAGGCGAGCAAAAAGGCATGGCGTTAACCATGCTGCTGATGAAGGCTAAGCTTTCAGATAAACGTGTATTCCAATTGATTTCAGAGCTTGAAGCTCAATACCCAGGTGATGTCGGCTTGTTCGCTCCGCTGCTATTGAACGTGATTACCCTAAAACCGGGGCAAGCCATGTATCTGGATGCTGAAACCCCTCACGCTTACATCAAGGGCACAGGCTTAGAGATCATGGCGAACTCAGACAATGTGCTGCGTGCAGGGTTAACGCCTAAGTACATGGACGTGAATGAACTGGTTTCTTGTACTCGATTTAATGAAAAACCTGCGGATAGATTACTGCTCAGCCCGATTGAGCAAGGTGATGTGATGGAGTACGACATTCCGGTCGAGGATTTCAAGTTCTCTATCGTGCAGAATTCTCATCAGAGAAAAATCACCACCGAAGGTGCCGAGATCCTACTGCCGCTCGACGAATCTATGGTGCTCACTCACCAATGCGGTGAAACCTGCGTGATAGAGAAAGGCCAGTCGGTATTCATTCCTGCTTATGCTGAGAGTTACAAACTGGATTGCGCTGGACGCGTAGCGCGCGCTTACAGCTAGATCCATCACCACTAATCACACACTATCCATGCCCTGCTTTTGCGGGGCATTTTTGTTCCTACAAAAAGTTATTTCAACACCGAAAAACGCCATCAAATATGACCCATCTCACACTGGATGAATGATGCAAATCACACTTAATTTTGCTGGATACAAATGTACAGTGAAGGGCTTTTATTTGCTATTTCGCGAATCGGGTTAATCCATTAATTTTAATTCAAGAACTTCAAGAGTGAATGAGTTAATAAATGATCACACAGCTAACTAACGTCAACTTAATTAATAACAACCTTAAAGCGAATAATAAAAAAGAACTGTTTGAAGAATTGGCAAGCATGTTATTTGAGAACAACCGAATCAGCAGTAAAGAAGCCTTCTTGGCAGACATTGAAATTCGTGAATCTCAAAGCATCACCTCAATGGACGGCATCGCTTACCCACACTCAAAAAGCAAGGCTGTAACTGAGCCTGCCATTGCTGTCGGTGTTAAGCGTCAAGGTATCGAGTATGGCGATGAAGACGGCATCAATCCAACCGTATTTTTTATGATTGCCTCTCCGGATAACGGTGCTGACCATCATATTTATGTACTACAAGAACTATTTGGAAAATTCAGCGATGAATTTATTCAAGATATCCATAACGCAAAAGACGAACAACAGATCCTTAATATTTTAATTAATTCATAAGGCGTAGAAAATTATGAGCACCCTAACAACTCAAGCTACGAATACCAATAATAAAAACAGTAGTAGCGACTTTAAAAAAATCCTTAGTACCATGAAAGGCCACCTGCTTTTCGGAACCTCACACATGCTGCCTTTCATCGTAGCTGGTGGTGTTCTGCTGGCTTTAGCGGTCATGGCATCAGGCAAAGGTGCGGTTCCAGCCGACGGTTTGCTGGCAGACATCTCTAATATCGGTATCAAGGGCCTTGTTCTTTTCCCAATCATTCTTGGCGGCTTTATTGGTTACTCAATTGCAGACAAACCCGCACTAGCTCCTGCGATGATCTCTTCTGGCATCATGGCTGACATGGGCGGCGGCTTCCTTGGTTGTATCGTGGCAGGCTTTATCGCCGGTGGCGTGGTGTTCCAACTTAAGAAGATCCCGCTTTCTGCGAACATGACGGCGCTGGGTGCTTACTTCATCTACCCACTTCTAGGCACGTTAATCTCTGCAGGTATCGTTCTTTGGGGCATCGGTGAGCCAATCAAACTGTTCATGTCTTCTATGAACGAGTTCTTAGCTTCAATGGCTGGCGCATCTAAGATGGTTCTGGGCACAATCCTTGGCGGTATGACTGCGTTTGATATGGGCGGCCCTATCAACAAAGTAGCGACCCTATTTGCTCAAACTCAAGTAGACACACAACCGTGGCTAATGGGCGGCGTAGGCATCGCGATTTGTACACCACCTCTAGGTATGGCACTGGCGACGTTCCTATTCAAAAATAAGTTCTCTAAACAAGAACAAGAAGCAGGTAAAGCAGCGGCAATCATGGGCTCTATCGGTATCTCGGAAGGTGCTATCCCATTCGCAGCAAACGACCCAATGCGTGTACTTCCTTCAATCGTTGCCGGTGGTATCGTGGGCTGTGTATTCGGCTTCATGACAGACGTTCTACTGCACGCACCGTGGGGCGGCCTAATCACTGCGCCAGTATCAAGCAACATTCCAATGTACGTCGTCGGTATTGCGCTAGGTTCACTGACAACAGCGGTTATCGTTGGCTTCTGGAAACCAGTCGCAGTAGAAACAGAAGATGACATGGTTGAAGCAGCGCCAGTTCAAGCTCAAACAGCACCTGTAGCAGGCGAAGGCGAGTACGACATCGTAGCAGTAACATGTTGCCCTTCAGGTGTTGCACACACCTTCATGGCAGCGAAAGCACTGGAAAAAGCAGGCTTAGCAGCAGGCCTTAAGATCAAGGTAGAAACTCAAGGTCAAAACGGTATTCAGAACCGCATCACCGACCTAGATGTAGCGAACGCGAAGCTAGTTATCTTAGCTCACGATATCCAAGTGAAAGACGCTCACCGCTTTGCAAACGCGAATGTGATTGAGTGTTCAACCAAAGAAGCGATGAAGAAAGCCGCGGACATGGTGGCTATTTAAACCTGAAACAAGTTAGAAGATAAAAATTACTACCCCCTAGTAACTAAAATCCCCATTCGTCTAGTCAATGAATGGGGATTTCTTTTTACAGAATAACTCGTAGGAGCAACAGAATCAGCTCTTAGGAACGAGCGTCTCTTCGGTTTCCAAATCAAATAAGTGACACTGTAGCGTATTAAAGTGGAGCACTGTCTCTTCACCGCTGTTTGCAATTCGATCTGCATCGAAAGGTACACGAGCCACCAGCTTGTCAGCACCGAGTTTGAAGTAGAGATACAGCTCATTACCCATGGATTCAACAACATCTAGCCTGTGCGTTTGAGTATTCACCTCCGACAATGGGGCATCGTGGTTGGCCAATTGGATATGTTCAGGGCGAACACCAAACCACAACCACTCACCGAGTTTCTCACGGGCGATAGCCTGCTTATCTTGTGGTAGCGTCCAACGTGTACCACTTTCCGATATCACGTTCATCACACCGTCAATCTCGTCCACTCTCACCTTGATAAGATTCATCGCTGGCGAACCAATAAAGCCTGCAACAAACTTATTGGCTGGGTACTGATAAAGATTCATTGGCGTATCGACTTGCATGATCTCACCTTGATTCAATACACAGATCCGGTCACCAAGAGTCATGGCTTCCACCTGATCGTGTGTCACGTAGATCATGGTGGCGTTCTGCCCTTCTTGCTTCAGGTTGTTGTGCAGCTGCGCAATGCTGACACGAGTCGACACACGTAGCTTTGCGTCTAAGTTAGACAACGGCTCGTCAAACAAAAAGACATCCGGCTTACGCACCATCGCACGACCTAAAGCCACACGCTGCCTTTGACCGCCCGACATTTCACCCGGCTTATTATTTAGCAGATGTTCAATATCGAGAGTCTTGGCTGCATCTTCAATTCGCTCATTGATTTCATGCTTTGGCAGCTTCTGTTGTTTAAGGCCAAAAGCCATGTTTTCGTACACCGACATGTGCGGGTAAAGCGCGTAGTTCTGAAACACCATCGAGATGCCACGATCTTTAGGTGGCAGCTCATTCACACGCTTATCGCCAATGTAGACATCGCCTTCTGAGATATCTTCAAGGCCTGCGATCATACGAAGTGTGGTGGATTTTGCGCAGCCAGACGGCCCAACAAACACCATGAATTCACCTTCGCGAATATTCAGATCGACACCGTGCACGGCCTTAAAACCATTTGGGTAGGTTTTTTCTACCCCTCTCAGTGTGACTTCAGCCATAACCTGTCCTTAAATCAATTCGTTAAATACTATCTTTGCAATCTGTCGTGAAACGTTTTAGCCACGTTCTTGCAGTTGATTGAGCTCAAAGTGGGCAACCGATGCGATAACCAGATCCGCCACAGGCTCTAACTCGCTGTGTTGTGCAGTCCCCGTCAGAACACCGACATTGCTTGCGCCTGCATTGCGGCCAAATTCCATATCCGAAACCGTGTCACCAAACATGATCACCTCATGAGGCTCAATACCGCATTGTTCACAGAATGCATTGAGCAGTGCTGGCGCAGGTTTAGGTTCGATATCACCATCGGAGTAACCGACATAATCGAACATCTCGCTCAAACCCGATTGCTCCAGTGTGTAGATGGTTGAGTCTTTGGTATCCGCAGTCGCGATGCCTAAAATCATGCCTTGCTGCTTAAACAGGCCAAGCTTTTCAGTCACACCCGGAAGGGCTTCAATCCAGCTTGGATTCTCTTCCACTTCGTCATTGAAAGCCGCTTTGGTCAACTTGGTGAACTCAGCGAGCGAGACATTGGGTTGCAGCATGTTGAACCACGCTGTCGCGGTATCTTCCACTGGGTTTGAGGCTAATAGTCCATAGTTATCAACCACATCACCTTCCACGCCGATGGCCAAGAGTAACTCAGCAGGTGTGACAGTTTGATTACCTTGATGCTGGTCACTGTAAGATTTCACACGCTCACAGGCACCACGAGAAACGTTAAGCCACATCTTGTGGAACTCTAACAATGTGCCGTCTTTATCAAATAACATCGCCTTAAACTTCATCACGGCTCATTCGCTCCATTAGTTCTCCCCAAGTACGCACTAGGGGTTGGTTAAATTCTGGTTGTTTGCCGTCGAATACGGCATTGATGCAGCCTTCAAATTCATGCTCGTTAGATGAAGGTTGAGTACTGTTGATTAGTGCTGAAGAAAGCTCCCCACGACGAATATCGACACGGCACCAACGGTACCCTTCATCAATATGGATACTTTGTAGCTCATCACTCAAAGCGATTCGGTCGACAATTTCGCCATCCACAACGCACTCCGCGTAATAGGGGTTTTCTGAGTCAGTGACAGCAATACGATAAGTCAGAGCCAGCCCTTGAGAATCGTTACCTGGTAGCAAGTCGCCTAAGTTGATATCAAACTTCAAGCCGCAGCGGCGCTCTAAGTACACTTGGCCGTTACGCAAACCGGACAAGATGCCTTCACCACTCAAACCATGGCTGTAAACGAATGTTGATGGATCGCCATAGATAGAAGGCTCATCGGATTTTGGGTTGCGTTCATGGGGCTCAAGGTGTGAATCACTGCCGCCAATCGCCGTGATTCGCTGACCACAATTCCACATTTCATTGAGAACCAATAACGCCTCTTCCGTTGCTTTCGGTGAGGTCGACCAAGTTGGGTCACAACACACTTCAAACGTGGACACTTGGCTGAGCTCTACTTGATCGTATTGCCAATGCCACGGCTTCATCATCGGGTGATTAATGCCGAGGGAACTGTGTCCGCCATTGTGTCCACTTTTAGCTAAGCTCAATCCCGCTTCCATCGTCGCTTGGCTGCTGTGTTCAACGTTTCTGAGATCCAAAGACTTAACCGGGCCATGCACATTGAAATGCCCGAGATCAGTCGTGACTTCTAACGCCGGTAAGAACAAACACTGATTTGATACAGGCAGCTTGGGCTGGCAAATGTTGTGCTCTGTAAAGAAGAAAAAATCGAGCCCTTGTGATTCAACAATGTCTTTAGCCGCGGCTAAGGTATTGTGACCATCAGAAAGCTGAGTGTGAGCGTGTAAATCGCCACGATACCAGCGAGAATCAGAACTCAGCATGTAGCTGTAATCAAACTCGATATCGTGCTCAGTTGTGACTGTTGGGTTCAGTTCTAGCTCAACATCGTTATTAACTAATTCATCAGAGCAAAGCACATCGACTTGATACTGCATCGCGCGTTCGGTACGAAACTCACCCTCAAGGTTGTAGAGTTCTAAGAACCACTCGCCCGATGGAATCGCTCCATCAATCGCGCCTAGGCCTGAGTTTTCCGGTTGGATGGTGAGTGACTTGTGCGTCTTTTCAAACAGCACTTTGCCACGAAATGCTTGGTTGGGATCGTAGGCTGCTGCGTATAGGAACCCTTTTGTCACCGTCGTACCAATAATGGTTACGCTGTGAGAACCTGCTGGCACATCAAAGGGGATACGTACTCTGCCAAACGGCAGCTCACCTTGAAATTGGGTCATTGTCTTCACCAAATTCGTCCTAATTGAAGGACTGGGTCAAAAAGAGGCCCACCCGAATAGATGGGCCTTTATGCATGCAAAGATAGTTTTAACCACTTTACAGATTAAGAACGATTCGCTCGGTCTAGTGCACGTTGTGCTTTCTTAGCTGCTTGTTTTAGCGCTTTATCAGCAGGCACGTTTTGGATTTGAATTTGGTCTGCAGCCACCTTAAGCGCATCCATGATCTTACCGTTGGTAGGGTCTAGGAAATCTTTGGTCGCCGTGTTCGCTTGCTTTAGCGGGATCAGAGCTTGTGGGTTATCTTTAGTGAACGCTTGGTATTCTGGAACTTCAGAAACGCTGTTACGCACTGGGATGTAGCCCGTAAACATCGACCATGCCGCGGTGTTTTTCGCGTTGGTGTAGAACTCAACAAACTCGAATGCACCTTTGGCCGCTGCGTCATCTGTGCCTTTTGGCATTACGTAAACCAGCGCACCCGCTTGTGGTGCAGAAGGGTTTGAGCCCCAACCTGGTTGCGTGGTTGCTGAAAGCTTAGTGAAGTCCAAGTCACCTTGGTCACCCGATGAACCGGTGTAGCCTAGTGCGTTGTCTTTCATCACATCATCAATGGTTTTGTACCAGTATTCCCAGCCTTGACCACCGTAGTGAATACGCATGATTTGATCATCGTGGATCCACTTACGGAAGCTGTCCCAAACCTCAACCCACTCAGGAGAGTCAATCAGCACTTTCTTACCGTCATCACTGATGATCTTAGCGCCGTTAGAAAATGCCGCATCAATCATGTTGTCTTGACCCCACATCGGCTCCCAGCCGTAGAAGGTCACATTACCTTTCTCATCACGTTGTGTGACTTTCTCTGCGACCTTAGCCACGCCTTGCCATGTCTTTAGATCTTGCTCAGTAAAGCCGTTATCTGCCAACACCTGCTTGTTGTAGTAGAACACTTGAGTTGTGCCGTAAGCAGGTAGACCGATGATAGTGCCATCTTCTGCCGTCACTTGATCTTTAAACGCGCCGATGAAATCAGAGAAGTTGAACTCTTCATCCATGAACGGCGTTAGGTCACGACTCAGACCACGCCCGTGCATCGCTTCCGCACGGCCTGAATCTAACAGAACAAGTTCAGGTGCCGTTTTCGACGCTAAACCGGCTTGCAGCTTCTGGTAGGTTTCTGTGTAGTTACCTTGCAATGCTGGCTTCACCACATACTCATCTTGGCTCGCATTGAACTCTTCGATGAGCTTAGTCATCATTTGCTGTGGCTTAGTACCACCGGAATACCAAAAGTTAACTTCGGTAGCGGCAAGAACACTGCTAGAGAACATAGACGCGCTTGCTGCGCCAGCACACACTAGTGCGAGAGTTTTTAGTTTCATTTCCGTTTACTCTTTTACGCCGTTATCGGCGATACCTGAAAGAATCGTCTTTTGACAAATGACGAATAGAATTAACAAAGGCAATACTGCAATGGTGCTCGCCGCCATAATTTGCGACCAGTTCAACCCATAGTTACCTTCGGCAATAAAGTAGTGACGAATACCAGTAGCGATCAGATTTAAATCCTGAGTCGTAATCACCAGACTTGGCCACATGTAGCTGTTGTAATTGGTAATAAAAGTGATGAGGAACAGTGTTGCGACTGCTGCTCGGCATTGCGGTAAGATGATTGCCCATAAGATTTTGAGCTCACCTGCACCATCAATTCGTGCCGCTTCAATCAGCGACGGATGCACCTTGATAAACACTTGGCGCAGATAAAACACGCCGAAAACCGACGCCGCATTCGACGCCACTAAGCCCATATGTGAATCCAACAAACCCAGTTTTGCCAAGGTGATGTAAGACGGAATGTAAGTCACTGCGCCCGGCAGCATGTAACAACCCATCACGATGAAATAGAGCACCGTCTTCGAGCGAAACTTCAGCTGAGTCAGCGCGTATGCAAACATCGCGGAATTCACAATCACCAATAGAGTCGTAAACAAAGCCACGCTAAAGCTGTTGAAGATGTACAAGCCAAACGGCGCACTGTGAAAAGTTTCGACAAAGGTTTCCCAACGGAAATGTTCTGGAATCAAGTCCAGCGGGTTAGCAAAGATCTCATCGTTGCTTTTCAGCGAGCCAGACAGCATCCATAAGAACGGAAACACCATGATGGTTCCACAGGTTGCCAAGAACAGGTGCTTAGCCAGTGCGAGGAACGAACGGCGATCCACTGAATTTGTCTTTGACGCAACCTCTGATTTCGTCGCTTTGGTTTGGGCTTTAACTTTGGTTGTAGCTGCCCTCTGATTTAATACTTGATTGGCATCCAATACTTGCGTGGTCATAATTCTGTCCTTTCAAAAATCGACTAGTAGTACACCCAGCGCTTGCCGATGTAGGTATTAATAAGTGCCAACAATCCAGTAATCAGGAATATCACTAACGATGTCGCGGCTGCAGGTCCCATTTCGTAACGTTCAAATGCTTGTTGGTAGAATAAGTACAACAAGGTACGAGTCTCACCACCCGGCCCGCCCTGCGTTAAGATCTGGAACTGATCGAACGCCTGCATTGCAGTGATAATATTGACCACCACTAAGAAGAATGTGGTTGGAGAAATCAGGGGCAGCGTTATCTTCAAAAAGCGCGTTAAGCTACTGCAACCATCGATCAAAGAAGCCTCATACAGTGACTCTGGAATCTTGTTGATCGCACTGATGTAAAACAACATCGTCCAACCAATCGCCTGCCACACCGTCACGATAATTACCGCAATCAAGGCTGTGTTTCCGTTTTCTAGCCATGGAATCGCGCTAAACCCTGCCGACTCTAACAAGTGGTTTGCCAAGCCCGACTTCGTCTCGAACACCCAAGACCAAACAATCGACACCGCGACCGTTGGCGTGATCCAAGGCGAGAAGATCACAGCACGATAAAACTGGCTACCCTTGAAGTTTTTGTGCAGCAACATGGCAAACACAAGACCAAGAATGATGGTTGGAATCACCACTCCGGCAGAGAACCAAAACGTGTTGAGCACCGCTTGAATGAACTCGTAGTCCTCAACCATGTACTCGTAATTTTCTAAACCGATGAACGAATAATCTGGCGAGATGTAATCCCAATCGGTAAAGCTGATATAAATTGAATAACCAAATGGTACGAGCCAAAAAGTAAACAGTGGCACCAACAACGGTGCGGTAAATAACAGTACCTTTAAGCGGTTTTTCATTGGTTGTGAGAAAGCACTCATGGTGACCTCGTCCTTATTTGTATGCGGTTAAATTAAGGGGTTTGTGTGACAGGTTAGTAAGAGCGCCCTTCATTTTTTTTATGGCTACCCATTAGAAAATCTTTACTCCAGTTCACCGTCTTCCATTTGGTGATAGAGCCAATCGCAGAAGAAATTCACCTTGGCGCTGCGACTGTGTTTGGTAATCAGATAGTGGGCAGATTCGGCAGGCATCGAGGATTCGTTTGCCAACACAAGGTCTTCTTTCTTGAGCAATTCAGACACCGCGAGCGAGCGTACGAGCAACATTCCAATGCCATGTTTAACCGCTTCTAAGGCATGCAGAGAGTTACTCACTTCGAGCAGAACCTTAGGTAAGGTCATCTCGAATTGGTTATGCCCAAGCCATTGCAGCCAGTTCTCTCGGTAGCCTTTCACCTGAACCGTCGGCAGAGCAGCAAAGTCATGCTTGCTGAGTAATTCTTGATGATCGGATTTGAATTGAGGGCTACACACTAACTGCCAGTGTTCTTGAAACAGTCGCTCACAATGGGTGTCTTCGCTTTCGACTTTGCCGTTGGTCAGCTCGATATCGACATTCTGACAAGGGTTGGTTGATGGCCAATCCACCAGCTGAATATCGAGCCTGATAAAAGGGTATTTTTGATAAAAAGATGGCAGGCGAGGTAGCAGCCAGTTATGGCAAAAGGTGTGATTAACGCGCAGGCTCAAAACGTCGGTTTCTTTTTCCCCAAACAGGATTTGAGTCTGTAGTTTCAGATGAGCCAATGAGCCCGCAACAATCGGTTGATAATGTTGGGCAGCCGACGTCAACTTTACGCCTTTGGAGCTGCGTTCAAACAGTGTGGTATCGAGAAAGATTTCTAAACTTTTAAGCTGCTGACTCACCGCAGCTTGCGTAACACAAAGCTCTCGCGCAGCAGCGCCAATAGAACCGAGGCGGGCAACAGCTTCGAACGCAACAAGGGCACGTAGAGGGGGTAACATGGCTTCACCTGATTGAAATAAAAGTGAAAAATACTTCAGTCAGGTTTCAGTTTTTTGTGCTTACCGTTACAGATTAATGACGAAGGGACGTTGATCCGATATTTATGATCAACGTCCCTTTTCTCTATTTCTAATTGTTATGCGTGATGTCTTAGCTTCGCTATGTCTTAGAGCCGAGTTCGCATCAGACTTATCTATTGATCTTTGCAATAACGCAGCTCTAGTAGGTGCCGATATTCGCGAAGCAGCACCGCTTAAAGACGTTGAAGAGAGTAAACCCATCACATCTAAAGTAAGTGTGCTCGGCTCTACTTTTTAATATAATGAGTTTCTAGAAATCAAGGCTAAACGTATTTAAATAGCGCTCTAGCCTAACTGAATAAAAGTCTGATAATTCTTCGTCTTCTTCATCATGACAGTCGGTACAAGTGTCCTTAGGATCAAATTCTTCATGGGGAAGATGACACTCGACGCACTCCATCTCTTCGCTCTCTTTGTGCTTTAAATTATGCTGGCGCCCTTCGAGGTGACCAAAATCATCATGACACTCCACGCAGCTGTTATATTCAAACTCAAGATCGTCAGAAGGCTCTTCGTCTAGATGGCACTGACCCGCACATGTTTCATCCTTTAGGTGAATATTCGCAAGGTTATGCTCATCTGGATTAGGTAAATCTTCAGCGACCACCAGTGCGCATACTCCAGCAAGTAACACACTAATTAAATATCTAGTCGTACTCATAAAACTGGCTCCTTCTTACCGATGCGACTTAAGCTCTTTCTCACGCAGAATAGCTTCATGGCAGGTTGCACATAACCCAATACGGAACTTCTTACTGATACCGATAATCGGGTCTGAATCGCGATGTAAATTATGACAATTGGAACATGTCAATTTGGTGGCATGTACATCGTGAGTCCACTCACTGACCCTCAAGCTTTCAGGAGAATGACAAGCGATACACTTTTGGTTTTGCTCGAAAATTGGCAAGTCGATATGATCATCGAATGGAATCACACTTACCACATCAGAATCTTTGGGATGAGAACCTTTTCTGCCATGACAAGCCGTGCAGTTGTTGTAAAACTCAGTACTGGCATGTGCGCCTACAGAAGCGATGGCATTAATATTTTTAAGCAGACGCTTTTTTTGATGGCACCGTATACAACGCTTATTTTCCTTTATTAAAGTCTGCATTTCCGCTTCATTGGTAATTTGGCTAGAAAACGGTTTTACATTATGCACAGCGGGATTCTGAACTGTTGACTCAGAACAGAGTGGTAGCGGCATAAAGAATATGCTCAACGTGGTCAACACAAATAAATAAGAAACATATTGAGTAACTGTTTTGACCATAATAGTACTCTTCTGTTAAGAAATGATTTGAGCCGATTATTTCGACACAAATCATTTCAGTTAGTTACGAGTGTTATAATTATTTAAACTCAAGGTTTAACACACCGCGATGGTATATGTGATTAATTTGAGAGTTATCAAAAACCGCAACACCAAATGGATATAATTGGCTCAAATCGTCAAATTGCACATCTTGCGTTTCTGCATTTTCCCCCGTAGTTACAAGCTTACGCTTCATTTCCAGAGTCCAAACACCCTCTTTCCAAATAGCACCGACTTCGATATCACCACGGGAACCGGTAAATGGCTTACCCGTTAACCCTGGAATTCGGTCTAACTTATTGTAGTCAGTTGTAAACGGCTTCTTCTCTGAGTCTAAAATAAGTAATGTTTCATTGGTTAAGTTATCTGATACATAGGCTGGCTGACCGTCTTTTACGTTATTAACGTAGCCACCCCCCGTTTTGCTGTCTCCTTTACGTCCCCAACCTTTGTTTTGTTTTGGATCGGTATTACTATCAACATATTGGTCATCGAGCTGATTATGAACCGCGGTTCTCACACCTTTCCAGTGCCACATATCAATAAACTCGTCTTCCTGCTTGGTGTATTTACGTGCTGGGTTCTTATCATCACGCCCTGCATTTTTACCCTTTTTAGCTCTGTGACATGCAGCATTACACCCTTTCTCAGAAAAGCCTTCAGCATTGATGTCCCAATAAACCGCAAATTTATCTTCGTAGTAAGTATTGTCGTGCCCAGTATCATCTTTATTTTTCAACTGCTTCCATGACCCATCCTCTTGTTTAACCCAAGGAAAGCGGTCAATACTTTTGGTCGGGTCGGCATAAGTAAACAAGAAGTAAATGTATTCATTGTCATACATCGACTTCATTTCCACACTGGTTTTTTTAATGCCTTCATAGCCATTATTTGGTTTATACGGTAATTTGTTCACCTTCTGTGTCAGTGGTTTAGCTTGCTCCCAAACGGCATCAACGTTGCCATCGATAACTATATTTGAGGCAAGCTTACTGCTCTCTAGTATCTTATCTTTTGCGTGAACAGCACTGGCTGGAATGATCGTAAGTACAACCACGGCTAATAGCGTCATCATTGAGTACTTCATTATTACCCTCCTAAATCCTATTGCTCTATTTATATAATTAAGCGTAGGAATGAATGAGTTTATTTCAATTGATCGACATCAACTTAAATACAAATAGACAAAATATAAAAATAGATATTTAGAACTCAATAAATAGATAATCACTTTTTTAAAAAAATCTCAAATATTATAAATATCAATAGCCTTATGATAGCTATACTTAACTAATTCACAAATAATAATGGTTAGTATCAATTTCGAGCTTCAACGTTCATTTATAGGCAGCTAAAACTCCCTATAAGTAGCATTATCTAAAATAGAGATATAATAAAGGGACGTTAATCATATATTTATGTTCAACGTCCCTTTTCTTCTGTTTTTGACCTTTATGCGCTATTTCCTAGCTCTATCATATTTTAGTCCTGATATGTCTGAACTCGCATTTGGCCCACCTATTCCTTGATGTAAAGATCCTTAGAATAGATTCGCCCTTCTACGTTGTTCTTAGCAAAGCCACCGACACTTGGACGCACTAGGCGAGCCTGCATATAGTAGTAGATTGGCGCGATAGGCATATCTTCAGCCAGTAACTGCTCTGCTTGATCATAGAAACCTTGGCGATCTTGTTCGCTGGTTGCGGCCAATGCGCTGTCCATCGCAGAGTCGTACTTGTCGTTGTTGTAACGCGCAAAATTACCCGAGGACTCAGATCGCAATAAGCTCAAGAAGGTAGATGCTTCATTGTAGTCACCACACCAAGATGCTCGCATCACATCAAAATCACCTTGGCGACGTGATACTAGGTAAGACTTCCACTCTTGGTTTTCTAACTCAACTTGTGCGCCTAAGTTGCCTTTCAGCATTGATGCAATCGCCACTGCAATCGACTTGTTCGACTCACTGGTGTTGTACAGTAATTTGAAATCCAATGGATTAGCTGCATCGTAGCCCGCTTCTTTCAACAGCTCTTTCGCCTTTTGATCACGCTCCTTTTGAGTCCATGTACTGTATTCAGGCTGAGTCGCATCAAAGCCTGCTGTATACTCATGGGCAAAGGTATAAGCCGGTAAGTTACCCACCTGAGTGACACCATTGGTGATAACGTCACGCATCATGGAGTACGACACCGCTTTACGCACTCTCGCGTCATCAAACGGAGGACGCGTGGTATTGAACGCGTAGTAGTAAGTACACAGCAAAGGCACTGCGGTAAACGCATCTTGGTATTTGGTTTTAAGCTGCTGCGCCATGTGTGTCGGCACATCAGAAGTGATATCGACCTCGCCCACCGCATAACGGTTGATCGACGCATTCTGGTTCTCGAACGGAATGTAAGTCACTTCAGTTAAGTGCGTATCTGCGTTGTCCCAATATTTCGGGTTCTTCTTCAGTTCAATGCGCTCGTTAACCACCCACTCGTCCAGTACAAACGCGCCATTACCGACAAATTGCTTAGGATCGCTCCACGGCTTGTCGCTGTTTTCTAGCGTTGCCTTGTGAACGGGCATCATTGAGGTGTGGCCTGTCATCGCCACAAAGTAAGGTACTTTGCTATCGAGTTCGAACTTCACCGTGTATTTATCGACAGCGGAGATACCAAGCTCTTCAACAGGCTTTTTGCCTTCGGCTACGTCTGCAATGTTGCTAATTTGAGTAAGCTTAAGATACCAAACATTCGGCGAAGCGAGTTTCGGGTCGACCGCGCGTCTTATCGCATACACGAAATCATCGGCTGTCACAGGATCGCCATTCGACCATTTAGCATCTTTACGCAGGTGGAATACAAACGTCTGGTTGTCTTCGGTTTCCCAAGATTCCGCAACACCTGGAGTGATGTTGCCATCGCGATCTTGAATCACTAAACCTTCAAACAGGTCACGTAGAATATGCATCTCAGGCAGGCCTTCTGCTTTCGCAGGGTCAAGCGTCGCAGCTTCTGCATCATTGGCACGCACCAAGTGTTGGTCTTTCGCCAGAGAAGTTCCGGCAGGCAATGTGTCAGCAACGGCAGTCACTGATATAAAAGGGGTCAATAGAGATGAAATGAGTAAAGCCGTTGAATGTTTCTTAAAATCCATATTTTTTTGCTCTCCTAGCCTATCTTTGAAGCAAGTAATAAAATTAACAATGCGACTGTTGACGAGTTTTAACGCTTTAGTTTATTTAAGTAAGTTTGTGTAATCGTTAATACTTGATAGTACTTGATCAATCAGGAGATAAAGGTGAGTTTAATTCCAAGAACGGAAAGAGCTGCATTTTCAATAAAGCCGCTGCCATATGGAAAGTCGGTATTGGGCGCACCCTTGCTCTACTTCCCCGCGCAAGTAGAAAGTGAGTCTCGCGGGCTGCTTTTAGCAGGCACACACGGCGATGAAACTGCTTCTATCGCAGGTTTGTCTTGCGCGCTAAGAAGTTTGCCTGCCCCCAACTTACGACACGATGTAATTTTATCGATGAACCCAGACGGCAATCAACTCGGCACTCGCGCCAACGCCAACCAAGTTGATTTAAACCGCGCTTTTCCGACTCAAAACTGGACAGAAAACGGCACCGTCTATCGCTGGAGTTCACATACACCAGTCAGAGATGTAAAAGTAAAAACTGGGCAAACCGACCAGCTAGAACCTGAAGTACAATCACTGATCGACCTCATCGAGCAGCGCCAGCCTAAGTTCGTCATATCTTTCCACGAGCCACTCGCCATGGTCGACGACCCAACTCAATCAGAGCTCGCCATTTGGCTAGGCAAGCAATTCAACCTACCGCTCGTCGAAGACGTTGATTACGAAACCCCAGGTTCATTCGGCACTTGGTGCCAAGAAAGAAACCTACCGTGTATTACCGTAGAACTACCGCCAGTTTCTTCAGATTTGACTATCGAACAGTATTTGGATGCGTTTGTGGCGGTGTTGGGGGGTAAGTTGACTTATTTTCGAACATAGCTTCGATAGAGAATTAGCTCACTCGGAAATTAGCATTGGCATTGGCATAAAAGATCCCTCTAACTCGGAATCCAATATTGATAATGTAGATCATTATTAGTTTTCTTGGAGCTGCTTCATGCCTTTAAGATATACATCATAGTTATACACATCATCTTCATCACCAATCTCAGAAAATCTTCTGAAAATATCCCCTGCCAACTCTAGATCTTGTAAATTGCTAGACTTAATTAGAGAAAATGCTAATTCTCTTGTTACATAGTTTTCATCTAGCTGATAAGACTTTTTCAGATAGTTTTTAGCTTTTAAATACCAATCTAAAGGTGCATCTTTTGCTTCTGTAAATTTAAAATAATAACTCAGACCAAGGATAGACATCTGGTCGGGATCATTTTCATTATAAAAAGGGCTAGACTCGACAATTTCGATTGCTTTATCAAGGTTGCGAACAAAGCCCTCCCCATGGTAATAAATACTGGCTTCGATTAAAAAAGCATAGTTTTCATTTGTTTTAGAGATAATTTCTAACTTCTCTAAGAACTTTTTTTTGCTGTAGAAACCACTTAGGTAATTTATATTGTCCAAATATACAAATATACCGTCAACCACCTTAGAGTCTTCCTCTGAAGTAAAGTCATCGAAGAAGCAGGTCTCTAGTTCCTTAGTACAAGAATACTTATTTGTTGCGTTAACCCAACTTATATCTCCTTCAGCAAAAACTTGCAGTGAAGTGAATACTCCTAACAAAAAAAATAATGTTTTATACATCAAATGTCCAAAAGTCATATAGTGCATTGAAATGAGTTCGGTTTGTACAATGGAACAACTTATGTTATCCGATTACTATCATGTGTGTGCAGACTAAGAGAGGTTACAAATATCAACTTCTATGCCACGAAAGTCCGTGCTTCATAATTACATAATACAATCCACATTTATAAAATAAAAAGAAAAATCAATCTGTTAAATTAATAAGTGTGACCTAAATAAAGCTCAATGACTCACCGACTCCGAAAACAGGTTGATGATCACTACGCCAGACAGAATCAAACCGATCCCAATCACCGCGTAGATATCGAGTTTCTGCCCGTAAACCAGCCAAGACAGTGCTGCGACTAATACAATCCCAGCCCCACACCCAAAGACATGGTTTGCACTGTGAGAGATAACAGATAAAAGGCACAACCGTAGCTAATCAATACCGCGGCCGTGGCCGGTAAAGAAGTAAATTGCTGCGTTTTAGGTAATAAAGAAGTGGCGACAACTTCAAGCACGATGGCGAGTGATAGCATCACTGGTGGTGGGAGAGATAAAAGCATGTTTGAGTCCACAACTGTAAAATACGGCGCTCAGAATATTGTAGTTTTATTTCCAATTCATGCGATTTTCAGTAAGCAATTATTATGACGTACCCTAAAAGATCTTAACCAAGAAACTCAATGAATTGGTCTTAGATAATTCATCTGCATGCAAAATAAAAGAGCCTGCTAACTCATTTTTAGACAAAAGGGAGCTACAGCTTCCCCTAAATTAGCAATTCATAGATAGCCCAAGGTTTTCCATAATTAGGAAAAGACGGACTGATAGTTTATGGATTATGAATATGTGTTCAGCTATTGCTCCCCGTTGAGCTGATCGCGCTTTTTCAGTGATGCGTAAAAATTGGCTAAAAACTCAATGTCCTCTTTGGGGGCTGCAAGCATGAGGTCGAGAAATTTAAGTGTACTGGCAGAAAGAGGCAATTGCCCTCCATGTAATCGCTCTAATTGGGTCATTGGGAACAACTGCAGCAAGCTGACATCAAGCGCTTTGGCGATTCGGAAAAAGTCCAAAATGGTGAAGTGACTTTTCGCTTCTCTATCCATCTTCTCATAAAGCGCTGAGCGGCCAATATCTGCTTTTTTAGCCAGCGAATTCTTAGATAACCCTTCTTGAACCATGAGCGCCTCGATTCGCTCTATCACCATTCTTCGAAAGACCGTCTCTTCAACGCCGAAGAATTCAAACCCTTCTGTTTCTATTTCTGCCATTACGATTGTCCGTTTTCTGGAATTACTCGAGTAATGCTATCTGAATTTCGGAAATTTGAAATGATAATTTAATAGCCAGACATAGAGGTATGAGTTGTCTCAAATGATGAATCAAATACATAAAGGAAAACAATATGAAAATGACTAAACGCGCAATCCTTTCTACCGCACTTGCACTCTCAGGTTCAGCTCACGCGATTTCTCTTGAGCCAGTACCAGGTTTGGATGTCCATCAGCCTTACTATGCGCCGCAAGCATTTGTTCAGCAAGAAAGTTTACCTATTGTTGATATTCGTGGCGTAAAATCGGCTGATTATGCTGAGTTATTTGAAAAGCAGGTCGGTGAAGAAGTACGACGTGGTATTAAGGAAGCGAAATACGTCTACAAACTAGCAGGCATCGATGTGGTCAAGTTTGAGAGAGATTCAATGAAGGTTTTAAGGAACTCTCAAAAGCTTAATCCCGACTACTTCGAAGTTCTTAACGCGCTTGCCAAAGTGGGCGGGATTTCGTTAAAAACCATGTTCACAC
The DNA here is from genome assembly GCF_002872555.1 of Vibrio sp. 10N.286.55.E10. Lineage (NCBI taxonomy): Bacteria > Pseudomonadati > Pseudomonadota > Gammaproteobacteria > Vibrionales > Vibrionaceae > Vibrio > Vibrio sp. 10N.286.55.E10. The sequence goes on along the minus strand of NZ_MCSD01000001.1, from coordinate 188,048 downwards.
TATCACAGCTTGATGCGGCATTAGCTTCGACTGCCCAGTCTGCGCTAAGCGGATGCACAACAGTGAGTTTTTCAGGTACTGGTGTTGTAGGTCAAGTAAACGACACGCCTTCGTTATCTGGTGGTAATTACTGGGTTTTACAAGCTGATGATTATGTACAGGTGATGGCATCAGGATTTTATGGTTCAGGTCAAACACTAGGTAAAGATATTGGGGTTGTGATTAACTTCCAAGGTACCGACTCTAAGGGTATAGGCAATGAAGCAGACAACGCTATTGAGCTTGGTACACTTCAAAACTACCTAGTGCGAAACGCCAAGAGTGTTGATGATGCAGAGAAGATTTTAGACCAATACCGTACTGTCGTGGCATCCCACTTTAACTTTGCGGACAGTACTGGTAACACGGTGGGCGTGGAGATGCTCGACGGTAAGAACTACGTCATAAAACGTCCTGCAGGTGTCGGTCATGCGAATCACTCTGAGCGTCCAGGCGTATTGCAAGCATTCGCTGAGTCTGTGGGGCTTGGCGAGAAGAGTAAACAGCGTACGGTTGCAACCGCTTACACTGAGTGGCGCGCAGAGCTTGCTCAGCAGTTCATTGATAACACACCAGAAGGCAATGTAGAGGCTGCTAAGTATGTACTTAATACGAAGCCGATTGCGCAGCATGCCGCTTATGGCTCTGACTTTATCTCCACGCTAACAGCAGTTATGGATACAAAAGAAGGCTGTATAGAAGTCGCTCCAGGTGTGGGTGAGTGGAATGACTTCCAACGTGTTTGTTTAGACAAGTAAGCACAAAGCATAATAGAAAGCCGACTTAGGTAACAGTGATCAACCCGATGAGCGTTGATCGTTGTTAGAAAGCGAATATGCAATTAACGTGAGTGAGGTGACCCGAGCACCCCACTTGAACGTTACGACTCATATGTAAAAGTCCATACTTTGAATAGGTCCTCCATGGACTTTGCCATCAAGCCTTGAGTAGTTACTGTGAATTACTGAATATTTTCAAAACGAAGAGGCTTTGATGTGTAACTCGTCCACATGAGAAGCCAATGACACAGTGGAAATGACCAGCAAACGAACATGTTTGAACTTACCACGAGAAAATAAGCGAAAATCTCACGTCGTATTTATTTCTAATAAATACCTTACCTACATAGTTCCTGTTTACAGTGTCCTTAGGTTCTCTGAGTAACGAACGTCCCCTATCCCCCCTTCTTAATATACCAATTATTACAAATACGTAATAATCATTTTCCATTTAGAGGGATTATCAAAAACTAGAGTGACATCTATACTAGCTCCAACAAAACGAGAGAGCGGAAACATTTAAGCTCGACTACTCTTAACGAGTTGAACTTAATTGCAAAGTTATCCGCTGTACTGACATATAAAGGAAGCATCCAATGACTATCGAAATCAAACCTGGTCAAACTCATATCCAATCCAAAGCTATGGTTGCTTGGAAAGCGGGCGAGCCACTAAAGCGTGAAACGGTTGACGTTGAACTGCCAAAAGCTGGCGAAGTACTTGTTCGTATCGTTGCGACTGGTGTTTGTCACACTGACGCATTCACATTATCAGGTGACGATCCAGAAGGTATCTTCCCTTCTATTCTTGGTCACGAAGGTGGCGGTATCGTTGAGATGATCGGCGAAGGCGTGACAAGCGTTGAAGTTGGCGATCACGTTATCCCACTTTACACTGCTGAGTGTGGCGAATGTAAATTCTGTAAGTCTGGTAAAACTAACCTTTGCCAAGCGGTTCGTGAAACTCAAGGTAAAGGCCTAATGCCAGATGGCACAAGCCGTTTCTCTATCAACGGTGAGACAATCTTCCACTACATGGGTTGTTCTACTTTCTCTGAGTACACAGTACTTCCAGAAATCTCACTAGCAAAAGTAAGCAAAGAAGCACCACTTGAAGAAGTTTGTCTTCTAGGTTGTGGCGTTACAACAGGTATGGGCGCGGTACTGAACACAGCTAAAGTTGAAAAAGGCGACAACGTTGCTGTATTTGGCCTTGGTGGTATCGGTCTTTCTGCAATCATTGGTGCTCGTATGGCTGGTGCTGACCGCATCATCGGTGTTGACATCAACGAGAGCAAATTCGAGCTAGCGAAACAACTTGGCGCGACTGACTGCATCAACCCAATGAACTACGACAAGCCAATCCAAGACGTTATCGTTGAGATGACCGACGGTGGTGTTGAGTACTCTTTCGAATGTATTGGTAACGTAAACGTGATGCGTCAAGCGCTTGAATGTTGTCACAAAGGTTGGGGCGAATCTGTAATCATCGGTGTTGCAGGCGCAGGTCAAGAGATCTCAACTCGTCCATTCCAACTAGTAACCGGTCGTGTATGGCGTGGTTCTGCTTTCGGTGGTGTTAAAGGCCGCTCTGAGCTTCCAGAAATCGTAAACCGTTACATGGCAGGTGAGTTTGGTCTTCAAGAGTTCATTACTCACACAATGAGCCTTGACGAAGTAAACGACGCATTCGACCTAATGCACAAAGGTGAATCTATCCGTACTGTTTTACACATGGACAGATAATTCTCCTTGGTCTCGGCACTTAGGTGTCGAGACCACAGTTCTGACTTAAGCATCAGAGCGAAACTGTCTTCACCACCTCCTGCCCGGTGGGTGGTGAAACTTTTACTCATATAGACAAATTTACTCCCAAACCATCAACCTAACGGAGCACAATAGATGACAATTGAAAACATTAGCCAAGCAAAGGTTGCTGGTGGTTGGCACAAACAATACACCCACTTTTCTGCAACGCTTGACTGCAACATGCGTTTCGCGATTTTCTTGCCACCGAATGCAAGCAAAGAAAACCCAGTACCTGTTTTATATTGGTTATCAGGCCTAACCTGTACCGATGAAAACTTCATGCAAAAAGCCGGCGCATTCAAAGCCGCGGCTGAGCAAGGCATTGCCATTGTTGCCCCAGACACAAGCCCGCGTGGCGAAGGTGTTGCCGACGATGAAAACTACGACTTAGGCCAAGGCGCAGGCTTCTACGTGAATGCTACTCAAGCGCCATGGGACAGCCATTACCACATGTACGATTACGTGGTAACAGAGCTTCCTGCACTGATTGAGTCTTTCTTCCCTGTAACATCAGTGAAATCAATTTCTGGTCACAGCATGGGTGGACACGGTGCACTAACGATTGGCATTAAAAACGAAGATAGCTACCGCTCTATCTCGGCATTCAGCCCAATCACGAACCCAATGCAATGCCCTTGGGGACAGAAAGCATTCAACCAATACTTGGGCTTAGATATTGAAGAGTGGAAGCACTACGATGCCTCTGAGCTTCTAAAAACCAAAGGCACTAAGCTGCCAATGTTGGTAGACCAAGGCGAAGCGGATAACTTCCTGATTGAGCAGCTTAAACCTGAGCAACTAGTCGAAGCGGCTAAGGTAACCAATGCCGATTTAGAGCTACGTATGCAGCCAGGTTACGACCACAGCTACTTCTTCATCTCTAGCTTTATTGATGAGCACATTGAGTTCCACGCGGCTTACCTAAACAAGTAGCGACACCTATTTAGCCCACACCTTGCAAAAGCGTGAGGTGTGGGCTTTTTTGTGCCTGCAATATGAGTTAATCCGCGATTGGCATCGATTAACACTTTCAAACACTCTTGCTATACCAACACAAACAATACAACGACAAAGGTACGAATATGAGCTGGTTTTTCTTGATGATGGGCGTAATGGCTGAAGCACTTTCTCACGTTGCACTTAAAGCCACTGACGGGTTTAGTTTGTCTAAACCAGTACCAGCTTTACTGGTTATCTCAGGGCACTTGGCAGCGTTTCTATTTTTGAGCCAAGCGATGAAGGGAATGCCAGTTGGTGTGGTGCACTCTTTATGGGCAGGTTTAGCTATCGTGACCGTGAGTCTGATTTCTACATTCGTTTACCGCCAGCACCTCGATACCATGGTTTGGATTGGCATGTTACTAGTGGCAGCCGGTGTTGTGATGATCAACCTGTCGCAAGGTCATTCACACTAGTGTAGATAGTGAGTTATTAACAGTGTGTCAATTCGTTCAAACTTCCTAACAGACAGGTGATGCCTTCACTTATTCATACTCTTACAATCAGCAGATCAAACCTGTTACCATAGCACCTTCAACATCACCTATTTTGAAGGTTGCTATGAAAGCAATTAAGACTCTTTTCTTCCTGATGGTTTTATTGAGCGGTCTGTTTACCGCTTGGCTGTTTATCCCGATTCCAGCAACAATGGACAAGCAAACGCTCGACGTTCCATTGACGGAACCATTCAAGCTTGTGGCGTATCGCAGCAACCCGAATGATGCGAGCAAGCCGCTAACCTACCACTACTATGTGATTTCAGATGTGGTTGGTGTGGACGACATGGACCCGTTTCTAATTACGACAGACCAGTTTGTGAAGCTTGGCGAATTTGACGAGAACACATTCAACCTTACAGTTAACGGCAAGATTGAGAGCTACACCAACGATTTGTGGATCAAGAAAGCCGATGGCAAACTGCAGCACTGGTACGTAAGTATTAATGCCAACTACATTCGTTAAAGTCGGTATACAATAGAATCTATTATTAGACAGCGCTTGACTTCCAAGCGCTGTTTTTGTTTCTCGCCTCTCGCTTAAAACCTTCTCTCACTTTCCACCGACTACTGCCCTTTCCGCTGGAGATACGATAAGCTCAGCCAATGCTCAACGCCCAATAAATCAAAAATAATAAAGGATCACCCGTGGAATTTACGCTCGACAAATTTAACGGCATCATCATTGCCCCGGCAACCGCCCCTCAAGATGCTGATACATTTCATGCCGAACTTAGTGAAATCACCGAATTTTCAAAACAAAATAACAAAGGCATTATTTGGATTAGCTTACCTATTTCGCTCTCGCACCTCATTCCGGTAGCGACCGAACTTGGCTTTGTGTTCCACAACTGTCTAGAAGACGAGATTACGCTGATCCACAAATCCGAAATCGTCGAGTTTGTGCCTTTCATCCCGACCCATACTTTGGGAGCTGGAGCTCTGATCACCAACGGACACAATCAAGTGCTGATGATAAAAGAGCATGGCATGACAGGCTATAAACTACCTGGCGGCCACATTGAACTTGGCGAGGGTATTGAAGAGTCTGTGGTTCGAGAAACCTTGGAAGAGACGGGTATCAAAGCGGAGTTTGTATCGGTGGTTGGCATGGCAACGCGCCACCCATACCAGTTTGGCAAATCGAACCTCTACTTTGTTTGTCACCTTATCGCTCAAACTCGGGAGATTGCGATTCAAGACACCGATGAAATTGCAGAAGCAAAATGGGTCGATATTGAAGAGTACATTAACAACCCTGACAGTTACCCGTTTAATCGCCAGTTGGTCGGTTCTTTAATAGGGAAACAAGGATTAGAGCTTACTCAGCTAGAAGGTAATTCGGGCCCGAACCACAAGCCAGAGGTCTTCTTTTCGCAAAGCTAGACCAATTCAAACATAAAAACGCCCAACTCAATTGAATTGGGCGTTTTGCTTTCACTTTTTGTTTTTCTTAATTAAGCCAACTGCGTTGTTAGTTGTTCTTTGTACCCATGATTCATTCCCATACTTTTAGAACAAACCTGTATTAGAAGAAGCCCAACGGATTAGTATCGTAGCTGATCAATAGGTTCTTAGTGTTTTGGTAGTGGTCGAGCATCATCTTATGTGTCTCACGGCCTATGCCCGATTTCTTATAACCACCAAACGCCGCATGTGCTGGGTAAGCGTGGTAACAGTTAACCCAGATACGGCCCGCTTCGATATTACGTCCCATGCGGTACGCAAGGTTGGCATCACGCGTCCATACACCTGCACCCAAGCCATACTCGGTATCATTGGCAATCTCTAGCGCTTCTGCTTCATCTTTAAAGGTGGTTACCGCGATAACAGGGCCGAAGATCTCTTCTTGGAAAACACGCATTTTGTTGTGCCCTTCGAGCATGGTTGGCTGGATGTAGTAACCATTACCTAAATCATCTGGTTGCTGCGCGACTTCGCCACCTGTCAGCACTTTCGCGCCTTCTTGGCGGCCAATCTCAAGATAGCTCAGAATCTTATCGAACTGCTCTTTAGAAGCTTGTGCGCCAACCTGAGTATCGGTATCTAGCGGGTTACCTTGTTTGATGGTTTGAGCACGCTCGACTACTTTCGCAATGAACTTGTCGTATACCGATTCATGGATGAGCACACGAGAAGGACAGGTACACACTTCACCTTGGTTGAAGAACGCCAACAACATGCCTTCAACACACTTGTCTAGGTACTCGTCCTCATGGTCAAAGATGTCTGGGAAGTAGATGTTTGGAGACTTACCGCCAAGCTCAACGGTTGATGGAATCAAGCTTTCAGCCGCACATTTTAGAATATGGTGACCGACTTCTGTTGAACCCGTAAACGCCAACTTAGCCAAGCGGTCACTGGTTGCTAACGCTTGGCCTGCTTCGCTACCAAAACCATTCACGATGTTGACCACACCTGCAGGCAGGAGATCCGCTATCTTCTCCATCATCACCAAAATCGATGTCGGTGTTTGCTCGGCAGGCTTCATCACCACACAACAGCCCGCAGCCAGTGCAGGTGCTAGTTTCCAAGCCGCCATTAGAATCGGGAAGTTCCAAGGAATGATCTGACCGACTACGCCAATTGGCTCTGGGAAGTGGTAGCTTGCAGTGTTTGAATCGAGCTCGGCAGCACTGCCTTCTTGCGCTCGAATACAACCCGCAAAGTAACGGAAGTGATCGACAACTAACGGGATGTCTGCCGCCAGGGTTTCACGCACTGGTTTGCCGTTTTCCCATGTCTCGGCGACTGCGATCTCTTCTAGGTTTGCTTCAATACGGTCAGCAATTTTAAGTAGAATGTTCGAACGCTCTGTCACACTGGTCGCCGCCCAACTTGCACGAGCTGCATGTGCCGCATCGAGCGCTAAGCTAATGTCAGCCTCAGTTGAACGTGCCACTTGGCAATACACCTGACCATTCACTGGAGACGTGTTATCAAAATACTCGCCGCTGACAGGCTTCACCCACTCACCACCGATAAAATTATCGTACTGAGCTTTAAAGTTCACCACTGCGTTGTCACTACCCGGCTGTGCGTAAATCATAGTTAGATCCTTCTTAGATGTGTTGTTCGTTATTGAGCGAGAGCTGTCTTATTTTTGTTGCGACTTCTCTGAGAAAAGGACTCATGACAAGACGCCCATGTTTATTCTTTCTGTTTAAAACACTGATACTTCGTGTTTTCTTCACAGCAAGAACAACGCAAATCACACGCCACAACCTCAAGACTTGTTGTTAATAAATTGTAAAACTATGATTACCAAACATTTACAACCTAAAGTGAGTTGGTATTGAACAGCCGTATGGAAACCACTCCAGTGTTCAACTGTTCCAATTTGGTACACCCTCACTGTTACGACATGGAACAGTCATGCACCTTCAACAAGCAAACACCTCAGATTGGCTTTCGTCCTCTTGGCACCGCAGCACAGAAGCGGGGCTGAAACAGAGACGTCTTCCCGAAGATATTCGCCTGCCACAGTCGATTCTTAAGCAGCGACGCCATCAATCATCGAGCTTGATTCAAATCGTCGAGCGCAATGCTCTACCTCTGTTTAACCAGATGTTTGCGCGCACCGACAGTCGTTTGATCTTGACCGACATTGAAGGGGTGATTCTGGCTAGTTGGGGACAAGAGCGGTTTAGGGAAAAACTGACTTCGATTGCACTCAGCTCTGGTGCGTGTTGGCAGGAGCAACTCAAAGGCACCAACGCCATTGGCACGGCGATCGTGGAAGCTAAACCTGTAACCATCATTGGTGAGCAGCACTTCATCCACCAGCATCGATTTATCAGTTGCTCAGCAAGCCCAGTGTTTGATCATCAAGGGCAAATGGTTGGCGTATTGGACATTACCAGTGAGCAGCAGCAACACGACAGTTCGGTGCAGCTACTCGTTCAAAATATGGTTCAGCTTATTGAGAATCAGCTATTGAGCTATATCCCACAAGGCACGACTCGCATTGATCTCGCTTGTGAAAAATCGCTACTGCACAGTGGTTGGCAAGGGATCGTAATAGCGAATGAGGCTGGTGAGGTGGTGGCACATAATCAGGTCGCCTCTCAACTATTGGATCAAACCTCGATCGTCGGTGAGAGTATCGATACCCTCTTCAACCGAGCTTCAATAGATGCACCCTTTGTGTTTGAAAAACAGCACCTCAAACGACCAACAACCAAGCGCACACGCTCTATATCAGCATCATGTGATTTACACCATGGTGAACAACAGATAGAACACGCTTGGCAGCAGGCCAATAAGGTTATCGACAAAGGCATTAGCCTATTAATTCTAGGTGAAACAGGTGTCGGTAAGGGCGAGTTTGTTAAAGCGTTACACAAGCAAAGCCAGCGTAAATCATCGCCTCTAGTGGCGGTGAATTGCGGTGCGCTGCCTAAAGATCTTATCGAATCTGAACTGTTTGGTTACGCGCCGGGCGCCTTTACGGGAGCAAGCCACAAGGGCTTCCAAGGCAAGATCCGCCAAGCAGATAAAGGGATTCTATTTCTCGATGAGATCGCCGACATGCCTTTAGAAGCTCAGTGCCGACTGCTGCATGTTCTACAAGACAAATCCGTAGTACCTGTAGGTTCAAACCAGAGCTACCAAGTCGATTGCCAGATCATCGCTGCCACTCACAAAAACCTCGAGCAGTTAGTCGCAACAGGTGAGTTTAGGCAAGACCTGTATTATAGACTCAATGGCTTGGCCTTTACCTTGCCAAGCTTGCAACAACGACAAGATAAGCATGCTTTAATCGAGTATATTCATCGTAAATACGCCGAAGCTGAGCAGTCAATTTGCCCGTACCTGATGAGTTTATTGTGCGCCTATTCCTGGCCGGGCAATATCCGCGAGTTAGACAACCTACTTAAAGTCGCCGCTTTACTAGCAAGTGATGAACCACAACTTACACTCGAGCACGTACCGAACCATCTTGCTCAACACCTTATCTCTTTAGCTCAAGATAGCCATCATCAGGTTACTGCTTCTCGTATAATCGAAGGTAAGCCAAATGCTGATTTAAGAAGTACCGTGGAAGAAACCTTGCTGCAAACCTATCAAGCCAACCAAGGCAACATCAGCAAAACTTCACGCATACTTGGCATCAGCCGTAATACGATTTATCGAAAACTAAAAAGCTTAGGTATTCTCTGATAATGAACACAGGCGCTCATAGCCTACCCTTTCATCATCGAAAATAAAATTCACTTCCAGTGAGACATTTTGACCTCTGATTCGTAATGATCCAAAACGAAAGAGGGCTCAGATGCAAACAATCAACATAGTGTGGCTAAAGCGCGATTTAAGACTCACCGACCATGCACCTTTACAACATGCTTTATCAAATCAACACCCCACGATATTGCTCTACATTTTCGAACCCATGCTGCTAAACAATGCCCACTATTCTGAGCGACATTGGCGGTTTGTTTGGCAGTCGCTGCAATGCATGAACCAGTCGCTGAAAGAGTATGGACATCAGGTCTCAATACTTCATGGCAGTGCAGTGGACTGCTTCGAAGTGATCCAATCTCGTTACAGCATCAAAAACGTCTTCTCTCATCAAGAGGTAGGATTAAATTGCACTTTTGAGCGTGACAGAGAACTCTCTACTTGGTTTAAAGAGCACAACATCCATTGGCAAGAGTTCGCACAGGGCGCTGTCGTGAGAGGGTCGAAAGACAGAATCGGTTGGGACAAGCATTGGAACAGTGTGATGCGTGCTCCCATAGAAGAAAGTCAGTTAACTACAGAATCACTGCATACCCTTGATGCTGAAGAGCTTGAACTCGCTATGGAACCTCCACAAGCATGGTTAGCCAAAGTTAACGGCATACAAACGGGCGGAAGTGCACTGGCATGGGCAACATTACACGACTTCTTTGAGCGCCGTGGTCGCGATTACTATCGCAGTATCTCAAGCCCAGAAGCTTCACGACATGCCTGTACACGTCTATCCCCATATTTAGCTTGGGGCAATATATCGCTGCGCGAAGTTTATCAACACCTATTGGGACACTGGCAAGTCGCTGGATTTCGTCGCAGCTTGATTGCTCTCTCTTCAAGGCTTCACTGGCACTGTCATTTCATGCAGAAGTTTGAATCGGAATGCGGGATGGAGTTTCGCTGCATCAACCACGCCTATGAGACGCTATTGCAGAATGAAACGGTAAAAGATCCGACACATCTTCAGGCATGGAAGATGGGGATGACAGGCGTGCCGTTGGTCGATGCCTGTATGCGCTGCCTGCATCATACGGGGTACATTAATTTCCGCATGCGCTCTATGCTGGTGAGCTTTCTCACTCACCATATGAACATGGACTGGCGTGATGGTGTCACACACTTAGCGCAGCTGTTCCTCGATTTTGAACCTGGCATTCATTACCCACAGTTTCAAATGCAAGCTGGGGTAACCGGCATCAACACCATCCGAATTTACAACCCAACCAAGCAAGCCCTAGAACACGATTCCGATGGGGACTTCATCCGAAAATGGGTACCCGAACTTTCAGACATACCCACTCCACTCCTGTTTGAGCCTTGGAAGATGACGCCTATGGAAATCATGATGCATGAGCTTGAACCAGAATCCCCTTACCTTAATCCAGTAGTCGATCTCGACGCTAGCGCTAAAGAGGCACGAGTGCGTTTATGGTCATGGAGAAAGCTAACGGAAGTGAAACAAGAGCGAAGTCGTATTTTGTCACGCCACGTTAGGCCACCGAAGAAACAGAGCAAAACAAAACGGGCAAGCTAATACAACGCGTTCCCTCTTTAAATCACTTATAAAAAGAGTGGTAATTCATTGGGTTAAATAAAATAAATTGTGACCGCCGTCATATAATGAGTAATAGACTCGCGGTCACAAACTAGAAAAGAAAAATAGCCGCCTTACTAAAACATCAAACTCTCCTAATTATCATTAAAACTAATAAATACAGAAAGTTAGCGATTGCTAAATGATGATTTTCATCTTCCTCTAAACGTTGCGACCAAAGCCAAAACTGCGCACTATGCAATCTTGTTTATATTTTTGATCTCCCTATTCTTTTTGTGTTCATTATTTTGAATTTTCCGTTCACTTATCTTGTTTAAAATCTCTGCAAAACTACCACTATTTAGCTAGAGAGATCATATGTTTAACAGTATACGAACGCGAATTGCGGTGAGTGCAGGCGGGGCGATGGCTTTCACCCTGTTGATCGCAATGGGCATGACCACTAGCGCTTTTACTGATGTGAATAAACAAGTCACAGAGAAAGTAAAACTACAGTTAACCGACGCTACGACAACCGATTTACAAAATACGGCACTTCAGCAAGGGTTGAACATTTCCAACCAACTTAATCCGGTATTAGCCAACTTAAAACAAGCACGTTCAATCATTGAGTTGAGTTCAGAAACGGACGCTAGCTCAGACCTTATCGTTCAACAGTTTACTGCCGCTTTAGAAGCACAAAACAAAGCCGTCTTTGCTGGCTACATGGTGTGGGAAAACAAAACTTGGCCACAACAAACCGATCTCAATGGCGAGATCAGCTTAGACAACAAATTAGGCTTTAACAGTCAGGGCTATCTTGCCCCTTTCTTCTCTCCCAATGACCAAAACAGCTTTGATGCGGTCGCAATGGAGAGCTTCAGCAATACTGAACTGAACAGCAATGGCGAACGCAAAGACGACTGGCACTTAATGCCTTACCAAACAGGTAAAACATTCGTAATGGAACCGTACTTCTATCCGGTTCGTGGTAAGCAAGAACTCATTACTACCATCAGCCAGCCGATCAAACAGAACGGTAAGATCATCGGCTCACTTGGTTTCGATCTGTCACTTCATGAACTGCAAAGCCAGAGTGAAGGTCTTGCTCGTCACCTGTTCAACGGACAAGGTAAAATTCTCATCACGTCATGGAAAGGCATTACCCTAGCCAACAGCAGCGCTAGAAACACGGTCGGTAAAAAGGTCTCGCCAGAGCTAGAAAAAGAATGGTCGCGAGTTCAGTCTATCGCTAAACAGTCTGGGGCTGGGTTGGTTACATTTGGCGGAGAAGAGTACGCCATAACTGCTATCGAGACTAGCGACGCACCGTGGGTAGTCATGGTGTCGGTTCCCAGTAGTCACCTTGCAAAAAGTGTCGACGAATACACCCAGTGGAGTGATGAACAGAATTCGAAAGCGCTTGAAAAAGGTGTGTGGGCGGGGATCGTCGCTGTTCTTCTAGGCATCATCTCTATGGCATTGATTGCCAACTCTCTGGGCAAAGTTCTCAATAACTTGGTCGAGCGCTTTAAAGATGCCGCACAAGGTGAAGGTGATTTAACCTATCGCATCGAAGTAAAAGGGAAAGATGAGACCGCGCAACTTGCTCACTGGTTCAATACCTTCCTATCTCGCATACAAGAGATGCTGCTTACTGTAATGGCGACAGCAGACCAAGTCGATAAGAACGCGACTGAGGGTCAAGCTCGTGCAGAGGTATCCCGTGACCAGTTGAACGCTCAAGTAAACGAAGTGAACTCACTCGCCACTGCAATCAATGAGATGAGTGCAACTGCACAAGAAGTAGCGAACTCAGCCGTTCAAGCCGCTGCGGCCGCTAGCCAGGTACAAAGTAATAGCCTTAACGGCATGACACGCATGGACAATGCCGCCAGCGCAGTTGATAGCTTGGCCACTCAAGTGAATGATGCTCAGCAACAAACGCAAAACTTAGTTGATTCAAGCACCGCCATTCAAGGTATTTTGAGTGAAATTGGCGGTATTGCAGAACAAACCAACCTACTTGCGCTTAACGCCGCGATTGAAGCAGCTCGTGCGGGTGAAGCCGGACGTGGCTTTGCGGTGGTGGCCGATGAAGTGCGTAACCTAGCAAACCGTACTCAAGGCTCGACCGAAGAGATTCGCTCAATGCTGGCGCGCCTAGAGCAAGAGACCCAATCTATCGTGGTATTGATGGAACAAAGCCAACAGCAAGCGAACAATACCAAAGGCGAAACTCAAGCGGCCCACTTAGCCCTATCAGAGATTAACCAAGCCATTGAAGTCATCAACGACATGAACAACCAAATCGCTTCCGCGGCTGAAGAGCAAAGCTCAGTATCCGAGGAGATTAACCGCAACGTGGTCATCATTAACGACACCGCCGTGGAAGTGATGGACACCATGACATCATCGGTAGAAATCAGTAATGAGCTGACAGTAAAAGCCGGAGATTTACACGGCGAGTTGAGTAAATTTAAGCTCTCTTAATTCACTCTATCTTCCATAAAAACAAGGCCGAGAAACGTAATGTTCTCGGCCTTTCTATTTCTTGAACACTCTTAGCAGTGCCTCTCACCAAACAACACACCCTAATTGGAATCCAACTCAATCAGCTGATTGATCACCTCTTTATCCAACACAGGATGATGCTTACTCGCAAGCAACAGTACGATGTCCACCGCAGGTAACGGCGGCATATCGTCGAGAACCTTCAAATCAGGCGTGACACTGAGCTTGCCCATCGCACCAATTGCCAACCCAGCTTTGACGATTGCGCGCTGCGCTGAAGCCGTATTGCTACACGCCAAAAGCTGATAAGGGGTGTCTTGTTTGGTTAAGCCATTCACCGCCGCTGCATGGTATTTACAATCAGTCTGGAACAGAGCAAGCGGGACAGGTTTAGAATCATCAAACACAAAATCAGGGCTGCTTATCCAAACGCCCACATCATTGGTTAGCCAATATCCCTCTTCACTATCGGGAGCGCGGGTCACAATCGCAGCATCAAGCCGACTATCATCAAGCCACTCTCTAAGCGTAATGCTCGGCAAGCTAAATATTTGAATGGAGCACGTGGGTTCTGCGTTCTGCAACAAACGAATCACTTTCGGCAGAATACTGTCGTTATAGTCTTCAGGGCAGCCGAGTCGCAGAGGTTGTTTGTCTTCGTAACGCTTTACTTGCTTAAGCGCGGTATTGTGTAGCGAGACCAACTGTTCAGCATGAGAACGCAGCGCTAAGCCTGCTTCAGTCAATACAAGGTTACGTCCTTCTTTTTGGAAAAGGGTGACGTTTAGCTCCTCTTCCAACTTACGCATCTGCGCACTGAATGCCGATTGGGTGCGATTTATCTGTTTCGCTGCACGTGTGAAGCTGCTGGTTTCCACAAACGCGAGAAAGCCTCGCAACGCATCAATATCCATATTGAAATCACCACCCATCGTTTTAATTAATGTATTGCATCAAAATTATCCGTTAGTGCGCCGCAATACAATCCCCTAAGCTCAAATGCATACTCACCAAACGCAAGGAAGTACCTATGCAGCTTTATATTGGAAACCAGAACTACTCTACTTGGTCATTGCGCGCATGGCTCATATTCGATAACTACAACCTGAATGCAGACATCATCAAACTTAAGCTTTTCACCTCAGGTTTTTACGACACTCTGGCGAAAGTGACGCCAACGGCCAAGGTTCCAACCTTAGTAGATGGCGACATTGCGGTGTGGGATTCACTTGCCATTCTCGAATACGTTAACGACGCCCACTTGAACGGCGCAGCATGGCCAAAATCCACCAAAGAGCGTGCTCGTGCAAGAGCTATTTCCGCAGAGATGCACTCAGGATTCTTTGCTGTCAGGAATGAAATGCCAATGAATTGCCGAGCTAAAAGAAAGCTTACGCTGAGTGAAGGCGCGCTGAAAGACATCGAACGTATTGATGCGATATGGTCGACGCAGATGGATCAATACCCAGAAGGTTGGTTGTTTGGTGAATGGTCGATTGCTGATGCGATGTTTGCACCTGTAGCACTGCGAGTCGAAACCTACGGCATCAAACTTTCGGATAAAGCCCAACAGTATCAACAACGTGTGTTGAATAGCCCGTCGATAAAGAAATGGTTGGCGGAGGCGAGTTTAGAAAAAGATATCGTTGAAGAAGACGAGGCAGGAGAACCTGTTTAATTTGTAACGAATGAGTCTCGAATAACTTCGAGACTCATTGTTTTCATAAGGGAATACGATTTACGAACTCGCTATTCAGCAGTTGCACTCTCTTGATGAACGTTCGCTTCAAACTCCAATATGTCACCCGGTTGGCAGTCTAACACTTCACACAACTTGTCTAGTGTCGATAACCTTACCGCTTTGGCCTTGCCATTCTTTAACACCGACAAGTTGGCTTCAGTAATCCCAACCTCTTTTGCCAATGTCTTTAATCGCATTTTTCGCTTGGCCATCATAATGTCTAAATTAATGCGGATAGTCATGACAAGTCCTTTAAATCGTTTGGCTGTGCTCATCAGCCAGAATATAACCTTCTTTCATCACCCATGAGATGATCAAAATAATTATACCTAATATAAGTGTCAAAAAGTCCATTCCCTCAAAACTAATCGCAAAGATACGCTCACCTGGTGGATTATTGAACGACAAAATCACTGACATCAATGAGCCATAGATAACGGAGCCGAATACCCAATAGAACAAGCTATACCCGAGCTTCTGGTAAGACAGTGCATTTTCTAGTGAGAAGATCTCGCCTCGCTCATAGTTGCGGAATAAACGTATCAGAACTACTAGTGCGTATATCAGGATGCTAGACATCGCTAAGCTTGTGAACGCAGCAATCATTCTTGTTGTCATATTAAGCGGCAACATCGTGTAACTCCCGATGTCATAAGTGAGATAAAAAATGCCTGTCGCACTTATAAAGTCATAGGGAGTCTCAACGGTTAACCAAAAGTAGCACACCATGATAGGAGTAAGTACAAGAAAGGACTGCAATAGCATACGCACACGTCGGCTTTGTTTTTGGATTTTAGACATAGTTAATGTTCCTGTTGAGTTGACAGGAGGATACTAAGATCAAAACAAACGATGATCAATAAAAAATTATCGATAAGCGATAATTTATTGCTTATTTACAACATTTGACGAGTGAGACCCGCATAGTCCTTCATCTACACCACAATAATTTGGTCGATTGTGATCGCCGAATCACAATGTGCAGATATGATTGTTTATATTCAACTAAATTCAAATAGTTAAGATAAAAATCATGCTACGAGCAACGATCGCATTACTCAGTGTTACTAGCTTCGCCGTATCTGCCAACGCACCTCTTCCTTCTGGTGAAGACTGGATCAATCATGCTACTGAAGGGTTAGCACCGTACTGGTTGATGCCTAGCGCTCAAGGGCAACCGATAGGCAACTTCCCTACTTTCCGCTGTGATGACGGTACCTTGCTCGATGTTTCCGATGTGTGCCCTGAGCTGAACAAAGGCTGGATCACGCCACATTTTGGCAAAGAATTTACGCGCATGAAGTCACGTCAAACCTATGCCTATGGCGTGCTCTACCATCTTACCGGAGACAAGCAGGCGTTAGAGTTAGCTAAGCAAGGTGCCTACTACATCATTGACCATCTTGAAGATACGCAAAATGGCGGCTTTATTGGCTACACAAAAGAGGGAAAAGCAGGCCAGGATTGGCAGCAACGTACCTCTCAAGATCAAGCGTATGCGTTGGTCGGCCTTGCCATGTACTACTACCTGACCCAAGACAAAAAGGTAGAACAGGCACTCATCGCCCAACAATCTTTTATCTTTGATAAATATCGGCTTAGCGACAACAGCGGTCTTGCATGGGTACTTGCTGACGGTGAGGATGGCAGTGCAGAACGACGCGAGCTTGTCGCACAACTTGATCAAATTAACGGTTACATGTTGTTAGTCGCCCCTCTACTGCAAGAGCCTGTTAAATCAAAATGGCTTGATGACTTACACTGGCTCACGCAAGCCATGATTGATCACTATCACTCTGAAGATGAACATCGATTCTACGGTGCAATTCACGACAAAGCAGCGATGATGCCGAATACCAATCACAACGATTTTGGGCACACTATCAAAGCGTATTGGATGACCTACCTAACCGGTCATGCATTAGAAAATGCAGAATGGTCGCAGTTTGGTTTGGGTGGCATGAAACACACTCTCGCTCAGGCGCAATATCAAAAAGACTTTGCCAATGTATCCAACTACTTTGGTGAGCAGCTTCAGAGCGCATGGAAAGGACAAGAGATTACTGGCTGGCAAAGCAGACCGAACACAAACTGGGCTTCATCATGGGAATGGGCAGAGCTCGACCAAGCTGCGATGACGGTATCGCTTATCGATGGTTCAATGAAAGAAACCCTACAATACACCTTACCTACCTTTCATGATGTGTGGGTTGATCATCAATACGGAGGCGTAGGGCTTGAACCTAAGCGCACCAAGGCTTTTCATTGGGGCAATGGCTACCATCAATTTGAGCACGCTTTGATTGGCTATTTATACGCTCAGCAAGTTGCTGCTAAGCCAGCAACCCTTTACTACGCTAGAGAAGCTAACAGCGAAATGCCAATGGAACCGTATTACTATCAAGGAGATGTAGTTAAGCTGGAGAATCAAGGCGATGGAACGCAGAAGGTCAGCTTCAATAACATTCGACCTTAGCGTGGGGGCGCTCTGAATAAGCGGACTAACAGCAAAGCCTGAAAAGCAATTTTCAGGCTTTTGAATGACTACTTTCTTTTACCCTGCTCAACCAGCTTTTCATTCCATGCCGTGTTACCGTCACGCTTGGTCACATCATATTCAGAACAGAACTGAGAGATGGTCATGTTGCTGTCGCCAGTAGCAAGTTTGAGAGCCAACTGAACTTGTTGAAGCTTGCTTTGCAAACGCAGGATCTGACCTGCATTTGGGCTTTTCTCTTTGGCATATTTTAAAGCCGCATGTTTGCGTTCTGCCGCGCCAGCTCTACGATCCGCTTCTGATAACAGATACTTTAACTGCGCAACACTCTTGCCCTTCTTGAAGGCAGGATCAAGCAACTCAACGCATTCATCAAACGATGGTTCGATAACGTATGGGTCAACTTTATGAGCTTGTTGGCGCATCCATTCGAGTGCGAGTTTTTCATCTGACATAATTACATCTTTACCAAAGAAACAGCCCTATATGGTATCGCTCAATAGCGAATGGCTGCAATAGCAAATTAACTTATCTCAAGTCTTTAAATACATTGCTAAAGAAAGTATTGGTGCCACGCATCAAGAAGCACCCTCTCTTCAAATATTGGCGTTAGAAACTAAATAAGAGCTAATCACACCGTTAAAATTCGCCAAACCAAACGCAAGAAAAACGAAATTAAAAACATTTAAATCAATAGCTTATTGATATTAACCCGTGTAATTCACCCGTCAAATTACACGACTTCTTTGCACTCTTTCATAGTTTTGTACATTACTCATTCTAGCCAATAAAACTCACCTACTTTGTTTATATGCATGGGTAAACATATAAGTCAGAGCAATGAAAAGACGTACATTTTTGAAAAGCGTAGCAGGGGCTGCCTTTGTGCCAACCCAACTTTTGGCTTCGCAAGACAACACCCCTTCCTTATTTCCGGTCTCAATTATGCAAGCTGGGCGCAGCGCAACCTCGGGAGATTTGCACCTTATTAGTGGAGAGTTGCCAGCTGATATCCATGGCCATGTGTTTTTTTCTGAAGGAATACCATTAGAGCCAGACCACCTGAGTCCGAACGGTCGCGGCGCTCTAACCCGTCTCGACTTTTCGCCAAGCAAAGTTTCTTTCTTGCGTAAGATGATTGATACCCCGTCAGCCATCATGCAACAGCATATCTCGTATGGCTATGACAGCTTTAAACTACTTGGTGGTATGGCTTATTACAGCCCGACGATGGGATTCGTCAACTATTGTAATACCGCGCCCAACTACCTAGGTGACAACCGATTCGCGCTCAGCTACGAAGGTGGGGTTCCCTACGAATTTGATGCGCTCAGCTTAGACCTGATCACACCGGTTGGTCACTATGATGAGTGGCAGAGCAGTCTTCCACCTTGGATGAGCCCTTTTATTCCTGACAAATGGCTGTTTCCACAAGTACGTACCACAGGCCATCCATATTTTGATCTCGAGTCGGATGAATGTTTCACGATTAACTACGGTGGAAACATTTCCAACACGGGTACTAAAAATGGATTTATACGGCTTTTGAAATGGGATAAGCAAAGCCCTTTACAAGGCTGGAACATTATTGGTCGTAACGGTAAGCCCGCCTTTATCGTCGCAACCGCTCACTCGCTGGGTGTAACGCGCCACCACATCCTCGTATTTGAAACTGCAGCGCAAGTCGAACCATTACGTATGCTCGGTATATCGTCGGTTTATGCTCAGCAACATCGAACTCCAACTTGGATAATTCGCAAGAAAGATCTCAATCCCGAGTTCAATTATGTGGTTGCCGACTACCTAGAACTGGATTTCGATACCTCAGACATCATGTGTAACTACGATGACCATGAAAACGAAATCACCCTATATGGCCAATACCTAGGAGCGATGGACAAATCGGAGCCCCAATACACACGCGATAAGCGATTATTTGGTGGAAGAACTCCGAGTCAATTGGCAGGTTATCCGGCAGCACCTATTGATGTCGGCGGCTTAGTACGCGCAAGGATCCAAGTTCAGTCACAATCCGTTCGACAGATAAATGAAGACTTCAGGCTGATACGAGACGACCAACTTTTTTGGGATATGAATGATCCCGCGTACCGTGGACACTTCCAGTTCCCAGAGCAATTTGAACATATTTATTGGGCTGCCGTTGGCTATCGCAAAGACCATGTCATTAAGCGTGTCGCAGAGGCGTATGAGCACTACCCCAATAGAAGGTTCACCAACGATTCATTACCTGAAACCGACCAACCCTCGGCTCTCGTGCACATGGACTGCCTTTCGATGAATCTCGCCGATGCGTATCAATTTCCCTCAGATTGTGTGATGCGAACACCTCAGTTTATGGCTCGCCCTAACAGCACCGCTCAAGACGACGGCTACATATTCACAGCCGTGGTTCGTAGTCACCCTACTCATGGCATTGGAAATGGCAAAGAGATCTGGATCTTTGACGCACAAAACTTAGCACAAGGCCCATTAGCGATCTTAGGGCACCCGCAACTCAACTTTGCGACTACGAATCATGCGCTCTGGGTGGCAGAGATAGGCCCGAGACCTGCCGATGCCTATAAAGCCAACATAGGAGACTTCTTCAGTTCACGTTTATCCAGTCATCGCAGCGCTGTTCAAGAAGTCATTCAACAACACATTCTGCCTCGATTTGGCTAATCCATTCGATGAAGAAAACCACCTTTAAAAATCAACTTCGACTAAACCACAAGGAAGTCTTAATGAAAATAAAAACCATGGTACTTGGTAACGCTTTGCTTGCTGCCGTAATGGGGACAGCTTTCTCTCTTCATTCCAATGAGCCGGAAAGAGAGATTTCGAACTACCAAGGAACATACACTTGCCACCCCGAAGCGATCTACGACCCAAGTTCTATTGATGAAGTACAAAACATCGTCCAAGACGCTCTGATACGCGGTAAAAAAGTGATGACGGGAAATCGCAAGTTCGCAAGCCAAATAGATGCCGCTTGTGCCGGTGACGACCAAGTTCAAATCACTCTGAAGAATATGAATAAGATCGTCCACTTCGATGCAACAAATAAGACCGTCACCGTTGAAGCTGGTATGCGGTTCAACGATCTCAATGACTTCTTACGCGGGCAAGGTTATGCGATCAACATGGTGACGGAGTTAGCTATCTTTACCGTTGGTGGCATGCTGGGCAGTGGTACACACGGCTCTACATTAGATAGACCAAGCAACATGCTCGCTGACTACGTTACCCAGCTTAAAGTTGTTGATGGGCAAGGCGAAGTCAGAGTACTTGAGGGCGATTTACTGGACGCCGCAAGAGTGAACCTTGGTGTGCTTGGCGTAGTGGTTGAAGCGACATTAAAGCTTGAAGATGCCTTTAAAGTGAAAGCAGAAGTCACCGGTTATCGAGATGATTCCAACCTTGAAGACGTAATACTGGATATTGCACACAACAACTACTCAGCGAACATCGCATGGTTCCCCGGTCTAGGGCGTTACACCACAACACTTTACAACCCCGTTCCAATCGAGACAGAAGGCCAAGCCTACAATGCACAAGCCGATGTCACGGATGCTGAGGAATTTTTCTTCGGGCTACTGTTTAATGCCGCACACGAATTCCCAGGTGCTGGTTTGCAATGTCTTGCTGCCGTCGCTCGTTACAATGGCCGAGCAAAGTCCTACTTCAGAGACAGTGTCACAGGTAAGGCAGTTGATGAACCTATCGGCTATTCTGACCAAATGCAGTACTTCGAATGCAAAGACCCGAACAAATGTATCTGGGATCGTCTGCCTATCGCGCTTCAAGAAGTCGCTATCGACATTGAACGCCTGCCAAACTGGATCAATGATGTCCGCCAAATCGTCGATGCTCACCCACGTACTTGCTTCCCGCTCAATGGTATTTACTTCCGATTTGGTAAAGCTTCCGACAGTTATTTAGGAATGAGCGCAGGACGAGATACCGCTTTCGTCGGCATTGAATACACACTACGTAAAGAGGGCAAGAAAGAGCCTAAAAACTACTTCGTGAACCTAGAAATCGAGCAAATGTCGCTACGAAAATATGATGCGCGACCACACTGGGGTAAAAACTCAGTCGCTATTTTTGAGGACATGCCCTCTCGCTTCCCGATGTGGCCTGAGTTCTTGCAAGCCAAAGCGGAGCTGGACCCTTTCGATACCTTCACCAACCCATTCTGGGAGCGTGTGAGTGGTGAAACGCCATTAGAAGATTATCTAAAACCAGGATGTAACGTGCGCGGCGAATGTTACTGTGAAGAAGATGCTCACTGCCAATCAGGGACGACTTGTCAGTCAGGGCTCTACTTCACTGACGCACGCATATGCCGAAAATAACCGGCTCGTCAGGCATATAGCACTGTGCTCTATGCCTGACACTCGCTTTTCCAAAGGATTCAACAAAGGACATCACTTCAATGAACCTCTGCCAACTACTGCGTTTAGGGCTAGCATGTTGCTGCCTGTTCGTAGCACAAGGGTTTGCTACCACACTCGAGGATATACGCCCTCATACTCCATCATCGCAACAAACTTGGGCTGAACAATGGTTCTATAATATCGCCGTCCCAGAGGTCGGCTACTTTAAAGTCAGCCTACAAACCTACATTGCTCCAGACTTTTCTGACCCAACGCCTAAGGCATACGTGCATCTCGCGTTTACACCGGTCAACGGCAAGACAGTGAAATACGACATCTTTCGTGATGAGTTAATCCTCCGTGGTTTTGACGACTCGGAACAGTTCCATTACGAAATACCGGGGATTGTCGTCGCCAATAAAGAAACACTGAATGTAACTTTCGAAGACTTTCAATTCTCGATGCGTTGGGATGGCGAACATGCTCATTATTGGCGTGGCAGAAATCCGGGACAAACGCCTTTCGGTATTATTCCTGAATTGCCGGGAGTCGGAGGTAAATGGTTTCTTTACACCGTTGGCACGCCGATTCAGTACAGTTTCTACGATGGTGAGCAATCTCTGTTTGGAAGCGGATACGCTCAGCTTGATAAAGGGTGGTACGACAAAGAGTCTAGCGCAGGAATGATCTACACCATGGGACTTTCTGATGAACTCTACTACATGTTTACAGGCGCAAAAGTTGGGAGTTCTAATATTGAACTGTGGGCTGGCCGCTATATCTCACCTAATTATGACCTGATCTTCTACCCGGCGATTGGCAATATTTCACTGAAAAGAGAGGTCGATTCCTGCGCAGGATACTTAAAATTCGAAATGAACAAAATTAAGTACAAGATGGTCATGGAAGTAAAATCCGAACTGGAAAGCTTTTACCCGTTAGCCTTCCCTTCTGTAATTATCTTTGGCGGAGAGCAGAAGTACATGAAATCAATGAAGGCTTCGGTCAATGTTTCTTTATACGAGCACAACGTTTTGGCCGAAACCATAGAGATGCCGCAAGCCTTGTTGGAGTTCAGTGGACCTTTCTATTGCGATGCCTTGGATGATATTCAAAATGCATCACTGTAGATCGGTTTGAATACACAACAGGTGCTTCAAACAAAACAACAACGGAGTAGTACTTTCTTGGTGCTACTCCACAACTTAACACCTTCCAATCAGTTCCAGTAACCCCAAAAGACTCACCTTTCATGCAGACGTAATGGTAGCTCACGAAACGGATAATTTTCCTGATCGATAAAAAGCCCATGTTCGTACATATAAGCTCATAAAACGCAGGTTCATTTAATCAAGTAGGAAGAGAAAGATATGAAGGACATGACCCTTTCAAGACAAGATATCCAAACAATGGATCAGCGAGAACGCGCTCGCTTAATCAACTCCTTATCAGGATTCAAAAGCGCCAACCTAATTGGTACGTGCGATAAACAAGGGCTAGAAAATCTTGCTGTGGTGAGCTCTGTTGTTCACCTAGGGTCGAATCCACCTTTGCTTGGCTTCATAGTCCGACCAACAGAAAGTCGCCGCCATACATTAGAGAACATCTTAGAAACTCAGCACTTCACCATCAATAGTATCGGTGCTGACTTTGTTCAAAAAGCCCATCAAACTTCCGCTCGTTATCCTAAATCAATCTCCGAATTTAACGCAGTTGGTCTCACGCCCTATTACGATGATGTATTATCTGCTCCATTTGTTTTAGAAAGCAGTCTCAAAATAGGGTTAGTTTTGAAAGAACAGATATCGATTGAAAGCAATCAAACGCAAATGTTGATTGGAGAGGTCATTACGATTCAAGCACCCAAACGTGCCGTGATGCCGGATGGCTACCTTGATTTAGAAGCACTAGATTTAGTCACGATTTCAGGGCTAGACAGCTACCATGTCACGCAAAGGCTTCATCGCTTAAGTTATGCCAAGCCAGACAAGTCTCTATTTCCGCTGACTCACGAAGGCACCCCAACCTCGTGGGAAGCTTTCGAACACAACCTAACTCATTTTGTTCGGTAATTTACTCACAAAGGTGCTAACTTTCGTTCTTAAATACGGTTCATAACGGTGTGTTTTAAGAATATGGTTCAATGCCCAGCATCCGATAAAAACACTCCACTTAAATTCCACCTAACCTCTTTCTCCAAGGACCCCTTTGAAGTTAGCTCACTTTAAATACAAAACGCGCAAAGGCCCAAACTACCGACATGGCGATCAGGTGTCTTTCATGGACATCAAACAGACCTTCGGTATGGGCAGCATTCGTGTGGGCGCTTGGGTAACAAAAGAAGAGAAAGAGCTCGCTGCGAATCTGATATTCGATTCGCTAGCAGATTTGGCTTACATCTTGACTTTGCCACCAGAAGCAATTGGCTTGCGTGGCACATTAGGCTTAGCGTTCGGCAGTGGTGGCAGAAAGGGTGTACAAGCACACTACGCGCCAAACCAAAGAGAATTAGCCCTCGCTAAAAACGCAGGGGCAGGTGCGTTAGCGCATGAGTTCTGGCATGCGTTTGACCACTACATTGCTGAAAAGGCGTTTGAAATTGGTGATACCTCAGGCCCTCGAAAACACATTTTGTTCGCCAGTGATTGTTGGTTACACGATAGAAAAGTAAGACCTCATCCATTAAATGAAAGTTTGATGTCTGTGTTCGATGCCACACTACTCAGTGACAACAACCTAGATAAGCACGACTACGTAGCTCGAAGTGTTATTGCCGACAAAGCGATGTCTGCCCGTTACTTCTCACTACCCACAGAGATGATGGCGCGTGCCTTTGAGTCGGTGATTGAATCCTGTTCTGATATCAAAAACGTTTATTTGGTCGATGGTACAACCAAACCGGATATGTACCCTGTGTATCCTGATATGGCGCACCGAAAACAGATTTATCAAGCGCTGCAAGATTACTTCGCGCCGTTGGGCCGATCTTTAAGTAAATAGCATTTTGAGTCAGTAACACTCTGCAGATTTACAGTGAGTGACATGTACCATAAGTTGACCATGTGTAATCTCTAAGATAACATGTACAACAAGCGGAACATGTACAATAGTTAATTCATGAATGATTAACTATTCTGTGTATATTGAAAGATTAAACATATCCAAAAACAACAGGGTAAATAAGTGATGAATATTGTTTCTTTTACTGAGGCAAGAAATAGCCTTAAGTCTGTGCTCGATAGAGTGGTAGACGATTCTGATGTTACGGTAATAACCAGACGAGATTCAGAAGATGCCGTGGTAATGTCTCTTGATCATTTTAATTCAATGCAAGAAACCTTGTACCTAATGAGCTCGCCTAAAAACGCTGAAAGATTGGCTGAATCCATTGCTCAACTCGAAGCCGGAAATACAACCGTTCGAGAATTGAATAATGACGAATGATCGAAAGATTGTATTTACAGATAATGCTTGGGAAGATTACCTATACTGGCAAACCCAAGACAAGAAAACGCTCAAGAAACTAAATAAGTTGATTGAAGCTGCCAAAAGAACGCCCTTTGAAGGGATTGGAAAGCCGGAGCCACTAGTCGGCAACCTCTCTGGCTTTTGGTCAAGACGAATCGATGACAAGAATCGATTAGTGTATAAAGCAGATGACGATAACTTTTACATAATTGCTTGTCGTCACCACTATTAAAAGCAGTAAGCAGCACATAGAAAGGGCAGTAATGATCAGTTGGCCATCTTTGGTAAAACTCGACGGTGATGATGAGCTTATTTACGTCACATCCGAGAACGATTTTCAGGCAGAATGCTCAGACATGATCTTGGGTGAAGATGATTACCTCATCGATTCTGAAGGTGACAGTTACGCACTTCAATCGAACTCAAATCAACTGTCGCTAGCGAAACGAACTGAGCAGTATTCAGTAGAAAGCGTGACTAAGCTGATTCGAAATCACGAGTTCCAGAAAGCAGAAATGTGTCTGATGAAGATCCACTTCCTGACGATTGAAGAAGCAATTCAGTCTTTGGCTTTTGAGCCACGTTAATAGTTCATTTAAAAGCTAATAAACGAAACCTGTTAAAACAAAAACAGCGCCAATTTAGGCGCTGTTTTTCGTTGTTGTCTTGGCTATTTCAAAAAAAGAGTTAATACATTAAGCGATAAAAATCTGAGCCAGTGCATAACCTAAGCAACATGCGCCGACCACACCAATTAAACCAACCGACATGAATGAGTGGTTGAAGTACCACTTACCAATCTTAGTGGTACCAGACACATCGAAGTTCACCGTAGCGATATCTGATGGATAGTTCGGGATGAAGAAGTAGCCGTACACTGCTGGCATCAAACCGATAAGCAGCGCTGGATCCAACCCTAAACCAAGGCCAACAGGCAACATCATTCGTGCAGTTGCAGCTTGCGAGTTCACCACAACCGATACGATGAATAGCGCCAGTGCGAACGTCCATGGGTAGTTGGTCACCATTTCCACGATGCCAGATTTAAACTGAGGCATTGCGTATTGGAAGTAAGTATCCGACATCCATGCGATACCAAAGATAGCAATCGCTGCCACCATACCCGATTTGAATACCACGCCGTTTGGCACATCTCGCGGGTCAGTTTTGGTTGCCAGCAAGATGATACCGCCGAAGCAGAGCATCATCATTTGAATGATCACCGACATCTTGATTGGCTTGTCGCCGTCTACGATGGTTCTGATCTCAGGCACCATCGCCACGATAACAATCACGACAATTGACAGTAGGAAAATCAAAACCGCATTACGAGCCGAAGTTGGCAGCACTTCATCCAAAGACGTCGCTGTGGTGCTTTCGATACGCTTTTTCCACTCAGGATCTTTTAGACGCGCTTGGTATTCAGGATCATCGTTCAGCTCTTTACCGCGTTTCAAGCTATACAAAGAAAGTAAGAACGTACCAAACAGCGTTGCAGGCACCGTCACCATCAAAATAGAAAGCAGAGTAATAGAATGTTGAATATCAGAAAGCTGCGCGAGGTAATACACCACAGCAGCTGAAATTGGCGATGCGGTAATCGCAAGTTGAGAGGCAACAGAAGCCGCAGCCATTGGGCGCTCAGGACGGATTCCGTTCTTCAATGCCACATCACCGATGATAGGCATAATTGAGTAAACCGCGTGGCCAGTACCCAATAGGAAAGTCATCGAATAAGTCACAAACGGGGCTATCAAGGTGACGCGTTTCGGGTTCTTTCTCAGCACCCTTTCCGCCACTTGCAGCATGTATTTTAAGCCACCAGCCGCTTCGAGTATCGAAGCACAAGTAACAACGGCGAGGATGATCAACATTACGGTGACAGGTGGAGACGTTGGTGGCATCTTGAAGACAAACACCTCGATTACCAAACCAATACCAGAAACAACACCTAAGCCAATACCGCCATACCGAGACCCGATATAAAGGACGACTAATAAAAATAGAAACTCAAAATACAACATAAGCAACCCTGCTAAAAATGTGGACTAATGTTATTTTCTCCCTAAGCTCAGCCATTTACTTATTGCTTGGTCACACTATGATTGCAGGCTCCCGTTAATTGTTTTTTATAAGATTATGGTCACGCTAACACGCCTGTAAGTTTATGAAATGTAATAAGAAGCCAGGCACAAGACCTAGATTTGTTATGTGGGATAATCACAATTGTTTCTATTAGATCTATATGGCCTATAAAATATCAAGCTCATAACTGAACGATATTATTTCAGCGTAAATCAATCAGCTCCCAACCCACCTATAGGCACATTCCTTAAGCTAATTGGGCTCGTTCTTACTAAACACTGACTCGCCTATCCCTAGACACTGTGTCAAAATACTCGCCCTCACGACGACAACACATAAAGAACCACGTATATGAATTTTCAAGCTGCTATTTTTGATATGGATGGACTGCTGCTCGACACCGAGCGACTTTGTATGCAGGTATTTGAAGAAGCATGTCACGCGCAAGGTGTTCCGTTTTTGCAAGATGTTTACCTAGGCATCATTGGTTGTAATGCAAAAACCATCGAACAGATTTTTCGAAATGGTTACGGTGAAAACCTAGACTACCCAGCGCTGAATAACGAATGGCGAACCCGCTACAGTGCGATTGTTAAAAACCAAGCAATCCCGGTAAAAGATGGCGTAATTGAGTTGCTGGAGTGGCTAAAGTCGAATGACATTCCAATCGCGGTAGCAACCTCAACTCAACTAGATATCGCCAAGAAGAAGCTTGAGTTAGCAGGCCTAGATTCTTACTTCACTTCACTAAGCACCGGCTGCGAAGTGACTCACGGTAAGCCTCACCCAGAAATTTACTTGCTGGCGGCAGAACGCCTAGGTGTTGCGCCTGAAACTTGCTTGGCGTTTGAAGATTCAAACAACGGCATTCGCGCTTCTATGGCAGCCAACATGATCAGCTTCCAGATCCCTGATTTAGTAGAGCCATGTGACGAAGTAAAAGCGCTTGGTCACACCATCAGCCCTTCTCTACATCATGTATTGGCACAGCTTCAACAAGCTGCAGCTTAGGCTCTCACTACCGTTGATAATGCTTTTATCTGTCTCGTCCTAAAATACGTAGACAAGCCTCTCTATTAAGCCGACTCACAGAGTCGGTTTTTTTGTTGGTATAGTTTTTATAAAAGATAAAAAATCGCGCTTGAAACTGTTAAAGTCGATGTGAAATAAATGCTAGGTGATCAACAAGATTGCTAACGTCTACGTATGGAGAAAAAGACGCGTGAAGGAAAAGTTTGAAGACCAACTGCTTGATTTTGCACAACGAGAAATGACACAAGATGCAGCGCACGACATTAGCCACATTAAGCGCGTCGTTAAAACCGCTAAGGCTTTATGTGTTCAAGAACAGGCTAAGCTTGAAGTCGTTCTTCCCGCCGCTTATCTTCATGACTGCTTCACCTTCCCGAAGAACCACCCAGACAGAGCCAAAAGCTCGCAAATGGCAGCAGACAAGGCGATCTCTTTCCTTAAATCTATCGACTATCCTGCGTCCTATCTGGATGAAATCCATCATGCGATTGTCACGCACAGCTACAGCGCCAACATCACACCAGAAACTTTGGAAGCTCAAGTCGTCCAAGATGCTGATCGTCTCGATTCTCTTGGTGCGATTGGCATTGCTCGTTGCTTGTATGTGGGTCAAAGCTTTAACGCAGAGTTGTATAACCACGAAGACCCGTTCGCGAAGCAGCGTGACTTAGATGACAAGCATTACAGCGTCGACCACTTCTACGTGAAGCTGTTTAAGCTCGCTGAAACTATGAATACAGAATCCGCCAAGTTAGAAGCCAACAAGCGCACTGACTATATACGTGGCTTTCTTGAGCAGTTGAGTACGGAAGTTTAATGGTTTAGAAAAAGAGACACACGACAAGGAAGAGACAAGGATATGGAAATAAACCGCTTTAAAGCATCCGACGCCGACGAGATCGTCACTTGGTTCACATCCCTCGAAGACTACGTACTGTGGGGAGGACGAACCTTTGGTTGGCCGTTAGAAGCCTCTTCCATCATCGAACGTTCTCAAGAGCCCCATGTCGAGCTTTACACATTCTCCACGTCTAGCACTAACTCGAATACCAATGACTTGCTCGGTTTTATGGAGTTTCAACGCATGTCAGACAATGAACTTCGTTTCTGCCGAGTTGCTATTCACCCAAACCAACGAGGCAAAGGGTTAGGACAATCGATGCTTGAAACGGCCTTAAAGGTGGCGAAAGAAATACCAAATGTCACCACCATCACCTTGGCCGTATTCAAGCAAAACCACGGCGCAAAACGCTGCTACGACAAAGCGGGCTTTGAGGTGGTCGACAAAGAGCCGAGCGTTAAAGAGTTTAATGGTAAAACGTGGCCCTTGTATCAGATGGAATTAAAGCTCGGATAGCATGCTTTACTCAACTCAATCGTTTTAATTGCTAGATTCACCCCCATATCATTAAGCATTGGCTACACACTCAAGATACACAGATGTAATTTGGAACCTTCAATGACCCAAGAAAAATTCGACACCATTTACCAACGTGCCGCTCACCGTAAAGGCGGGGCAGCTGAGCTCGAAAAGATTGTTCGTGCACCTCTTTCACAAGCCGAGTTATCACAAATCACCGACGACCGTTGGCTAGCCGCCTTTACCGAGAAGGTATTCCAGTGTGGGATTTCGTGGAATGTGGTGAGGAAGAAATGGCCGCAATTTGAAGAAGTGTTCTTTGAATTCGACATCGAAAAGATGCTAATGCTGCCGAATGAGATGTGGGAACAGAAAGCGCAAGACCCGCGTATTATTCGCCACCTTACTAAGGTGATGACTATCCCTGCCAATGCCACCATGATTCATAATGCCAAGCGTGAAGCCGATTCATTCTCACAAATGGTTGCCGACTGGCCATCAGAACGCATTACAGAACTTTGGGACTACCTGAAGAAACACGGTAAGCGATTAGGTGGTAACACCGGTGCTTACACCTTGCGCCAGATGGGTAAAGACACATTCATCTTATCATCGGACGTTGAAGCGCACCTGCGCAGCACAGATGTGGTTGATAGCGGTCGTAACACTAAGCGAGCACAAGTTGCGGCAAGTAAGGCTTTCAACGAGTGGCAGCAGCAATCAGGTCGCAGCCTGAGCGAAATCAGCCAGATCGTGGCATACAGCTGCGGCGATAATCGCGTCTAGTTTTAGGGCTAATGACTTAAAGCTCTAGATTGCACACAGTTCCTTGCAAACTAAATGTTATAAGTCATTAACAAATAAGCGTGCATCGCACTTTCATCCGGTGGAATTGTATAGATAAATGTATACAATATAGGGTAATACTCATGAATTATTCTCAACCAACCCAACTCGACTAAACAAGGGTCCTTATCTCTATGACAGTTCTCAAAAACTCTGTCTCCAAAGGTGTAAAAACGAAAGTAACAGGCCAGACTCAAGACGATGTTGTTTACTGCCATATCTTCGATGCGATACTAGAACAAAGGCTGCCACCAGCCACAAAATTAAGCGAAGAAGCATTAGCAGAAATCTTTGGTGTTAGCCGTACTATTATTCGTCGTGCCTTGCTGCGCCTATCTTTAGAACAAGTTGTGGTGATCCGTCCTAACCGAGGTGCCGTGATTGCAGCACCCACAGTAGACGAAGCCAAACAGATATTTAAAGCACGCGAAGTGATGGAAATTGCTATCACAGAGCTAGCGGTTAAAAACGCGACCAAAGCTCAAATCGAAGAGTGTAGAAAACTGGTCGCGAAAGAGAACTGCGCCTTCGACCAAGGTGACTATGGTTCTGGCTTACGTTTGTCTGGTGAGTTCCACATCAAACTGGCTGAAATGGCTGAGAACGCGCCACTGCTGGCTTTTCAACGCAGCTTGGTATCGCAAACTTCTCTGCTTATTGCCCAGTACGAAACCGGCAGCCACTCAAACTGCTCTCTCGATGAGCATGAAGGATTGCTTGATGCGATAGAGTCTGGAGATGAAGAGCAAGCCGTTGACCTAATGCGAGAGCATTTAAGCCACATTCGCTCTAAGCTAAACCTAGACAGCAGCACTGCATCGAGCGACCTGCATGTTGTGTTCTCAGATCTGCTTAAGAACAAATCATAATCGCTTCTATAAGCTATTAATGACTAACTGCTAATAGTTTCTTGTTGGCAACTATCAGTTAACAACTTTTTGTTAACAAGACGGGAGAGAAGTAAGCCTCTGCGATTACTTCTCTTTTTTATACCCTCCCTATAATGATAGACGCGAAGATCGACTCATTTCACCTCAAAATACTCTCGTTTCTGAGCAGAATAGTGCTCTTAGCCTCTATAACATTTACTCCCTAATGCAAAAATTATTGTCTTTATTTTGTATACATAGCCATTAATTCATTCACACCACAAAACTCAACACTTCCAATTTAAATCCCAATAAAACAAACAACTACATCCAAAATTAAATTGTACACAATCCACCAAAGTGCAATGTTGTTGCATTTTTGTAAATAAATAGTTGACCACAGGGTCAGGATGGATAATTATTGACCTAGAAGTCAAAAAGAATACACATGGAACAATGTCGATTTACAAGGAGGTCTCTTGATTACTTTTTTGCTCAATCAGGAAATAAGACGTGAAGACAATCTGTCACCTAACATGACAGTGCTCAACTACCTTCGTACCAAGGTTAATAAAACCGGTACCAAAGAAGGTTGTGGGTCAGGTGACTGTGGCGCATGTACCGTCGTTCTCGGTGAAGTAGTTAATGGACAACTGCAATACCGTTCGGTGAACTCTTGCCTTACATTTGTGTCAGCGTTACACGGTAAGCAGCTGATCACAGTAGAAGATCTGCAAAACCGAGATAAGTCATTACACCCGGTACAGAAAGCGGTCGTCGATTTTCACGGTTCACAGTGTGGTTACTGCACGCCGGGCTTCATCATGTCGATGTTTGCCCTAGGCAAGAACAAACCCGATGCGAGCAAAGAAGACGTCATGGAATCACTGGCGGGTAACCTATGTCGTTGTACAGGCTACCGACCAATCGTTGATGCCGCGATGTCGCTTTCAACAGACCAACCTTTGATCGACCAATTTGCTGAGCTTGAACGCAACACCATCAAGAAGCTAGAAGGTATTCAAGACACCGAGGCCAACTTACGCCTTGGTCACCTCACCGCTTTTTCCCCGAAAAGCACTGACGAGTTGGCCAAGCTTTTTCAAGCGCATCCGAACGCGAAGCTGGTTGCTGGCGGCACGGATTTAGCACTGGAAGTGACACAATTCCATCGCGAGATTGAAACACTGATCAGCGTAAACCTTGTTGAAGACATGAAGGTATGCGAAGAGACCGACACCGATTTAATCATTGGTGCCAACCTACCTATCAGCGATTCTTACTCACTACTGAAAAAACACTACCCAGATTTTGGGGAACTATTGCACCGCTTTGCTTCACTTCAAGTTCGTAACCAAGGCACCATCGGTGGCAATGTTGCCAACGCTTCACCTATCGGTGATACCCCTCCTCTACTGATTGCCCTGAACGCGAAGATCAAACTTCGTTGTGGTGATGAGTCACGCACCATGCCGATTGAAGATTACTTCATCAGCTACAAAGTGACAGCGCAAAAAGAGAGTGAGTTCATTGAACAGATCATCATTCCTAAGCCAACCAACGACAGCTTCCGAGCTTACAAACTGTCTAAACGTTTAGACGATGATATCTCTGCAGTGTGTGGTGCGTTTGATATTCAAATCGAAGATGGCAAGGTTTCTTACGCTCGTATCGCTTTCGGTGGTATGGCTGCAACACCTAAGCGCGCGGCGCGTTGTGAAAATACGTTATTAGGCAAACCGTGGACAGACGCTAATATTAAGTTAGCAATGCAGGAACTGTATAACGACTTTGAGCCGCTATCTGATTTCCGTGCAAGCCAAGAATACCGTTCATTGTCGGCAGCAAATATGTTGCGTCGCTACTTCATTGAACAACAGAACAAAAACAACCAAATCGAAACAAGGGTAACGTCTTATGTCTAAATCAAATTCCTCTGTTCACAAGAGCAATGCGATGACCCACGAAGAGATGGTTACCATTGCAAAACAAGACCTAAAAACTGGCGTAGGTAAAAGCGTTAAACACGATAGTGCAGCCAAGCAAGTCACGGGCGAAGCGGTATACATCGATGACCGCCTTGAGTTCCCAAATCAGCTGCACGTCTACGCTCGCCTGAGCACTCAAGCACACGCCAACATCACCAAAATAGATTTATCACCGTGTTACGAATTCGAAGGTGTGGCGATTGCCATTCAAGCCAAAGACGTACCAGGTGAACTGGATATCGGTGCGATTCTTCCGGGTGACCCACTGCTTGCCGATGGCAAAGTCGAATATTACGGCCAACCTGTGATTGCCGTGGCTGCTAACGATTTAGAAACCGCACGCAAAGCCGCACATGCAGCCGTTATTGAATACGAAGAGCTACCTGCGATTCTTGATGTGAAAGAAGCACTGGCAAAAGAGCACTTCGTCACAGAGAGCCACACCCAGCAGCGTGGTGACTCGAAAGCAGCATTGGCAAAAGCAAAACACGTGATCTCTGGTGATCTAGAGATCGGCGGCCAAGAGCACTTCTACCTAGAAACTCAAATCAGTAGCGTGATGCCAACCGAAGACGGCGGTATGATCGTCTACACCTCGACTCAAAACCCGACCGAAGTTCAAAAACTGGTTGCGGAAGTGATTGGTGTGCCAATGCACAAAGTCGTGATTGATATGCGTCGTATGGGTGGTGGTTTCGGTGGTAAAGAGACTCAAGCAGCCTCTCCAGCGTGTATGGCTGCGGTTATTGCTCACCTCACTGGTCGCCCAACCAAAATGCGTTTGCTGCGCAGTGAAGACATGCAGCAAACCGGTAAACGTCACCCGTTCTACAATCAATACACAGTCGGTTTTAACGACAATGGTGTGATTCAAGGTGCCGACATTACCGTTGCAGGTAACTGTGGTTACTCACCAGACTTATCAAGCTCAATCGTAGACCGCGCGATGTTCCACTCAGACAACGCCTATTATCTAGGTGATGCAACTGTGGTCGGTCACCGATGCAAAACCAACACAGCATCGAATACCGCTTATCGTGGCTTTGGTGGCCCGCAAGGCATGATGACTATTGAACACATCATGGACGAGATTGCGCGTTACCTGAAAAAAGATCCTTTGGAAGTACGTAAGGCAAACTACTACGGCGAAGAAGGCCGTAACGTGACCCATTACTACCAAACCGTTGAAGACAACTTTTTACCTGAGATAACCGAACAGCTTGAGCGCAGCAGTGACTATCACGCACGTCGTAAAGACATTGCTGAGTTCAACAAGCAAAGCCCTATCTTGAAGAAGGGTCTAGCAATCACACCAGTGAAATTCGGTATCTCGTTTACTGCGACTTTCTTGAACCAAGCAGGTGCGCTCATCCATATCTACACCGATGGCAGTATTCATTTGAATCACGGTGGTACGGAAATGGGGCAAGGCTTGAACATCAAAGTGGCACAAATCGTTGCACAGGAGTTCCAAGTCGATGTCGAACGTATCCAGATCACCGCTACAAACACAGACAAAGTTCCGAACACATCACCAACCGCAGCCTCATCGGGCGCCGACCTCAACGGTAAGGCCGCGCAAAACGCCGCAATAACCATTAAGCAGCGCTTGATCGAATTTGCTTCTTCACACTTCAAAGTTTGGCCTGAAGAAGTCATCTTCAAGAACGGTATGGTGCAGATCCGCGATGAGATCATGACCTTTAACTCGTTTGTTGAACTGGCTTGGTTTAACCAAATCTCGCTGTCGAGCACTGGCTTCTACCGCACTCCGAAGATCTACTACGATCACGAGAAAGCGCGCGGTCGCCCATTCTACTACTACGCGTATGGCGCATCTTGTTCAGAGGTTATCATCGATACTCTAACTGGCGAAAACAAGATTCTGCGTGTCGATATTCTGCATGACGTGGGGGCTTCATTGAACCCTGCGATTGATATCGGCCAAGTCGAAGGCGGCTTTGTGCAAGGTGTCGGCTGGTTGACGACAGAAGAGCTAGTATGGAACCAACAAGGTCGCTTAATGACCAACGGTCCTGCAAGCTACAAAATCCCAGCGATTGCTGATATGCCGATTGATTTCAGAACGCACCTTTTGGAAAACCGCAGCAACCCAGAAGACACTGTCTTCAATTCGAAAGCCGTGGGTGAACCACCTTTCATGTTGGGTATGTCGGTATGGAGCGCACTGAAAGATGCGATTAGCTACGTAGCCGTCGATGGCACGATTCCAAAGCTCAACACACCTGCAACGCCAGAGCGTATTCTGATGGCGATACAGGAAGTAACTGAAACGGCTCCGACTTCGGTCGATGCACAATCAGAAACGGCTTAGGACGTAATAGACCGCTAGGGAAGCATAAAAGGGATTTAGGAGGACGTATGTTTAAGGATAATTGGATTCACGAACTGGCAAAACTGGAAGAGAACTACGAACCATGTGTGATGGTGACAGTGCTTGAAGACAAAGGCTCAGTGCCGCGTGATGCGGGTACCAAGATGCTTGTAACTCGTGACCGAATCATCGCTACGATTGGTGGTGGTCATCTTGAACATGTGGCCACCAAAATGGCGCGTGAAATGCTGATTGCCAGCGAGAAATCACTCAAAGTAGAACGCTTCAACCTAGGCGCTCGTTTAGGCCAATGTTGTGGCGGAATGGCAACGTTAAGCTTTGAACCGATTGGCACTCAGCAGAACCACCTTGTGTTGTTCGGCGCAGGCCACGTTGCCAAAGCGCTACTACACATTGTCGCAACCCTGCCCTTCCGCGTGACCTGGATTGATGAACGCGAAGAAGTATTCCCTGAAGCGCTGCCACACGGTGTGAAAAAGCTTGTCTCAGACGATCCAGTCGGTGAAGTGAAACACATGCCACCGAACAGCTATTACCTAGTGATGACCCACAACCACCAGCTCGATTTTGACCTAACCAAAGCGATTATCGACCGTGAAGACAGCCGTTACTTTGGCATGATCGGCTCGCTTACTAAGCGTAAGAAATTCGACTTCCGCTTAGAACAGCGTGGCTATAGCCAAGAGCAAATTGAAACCATGATTTGCCCGATTGGCATTAGCGCCGTGAATGGTAAACATCCTGCCGAAATTGCGGTATCGGTTGCGGGTGAACTGATCGCACACTATCAAGGCCAAGCGCTTGAACAAAAGCGCCCAACCAAACAATATCGAAATCAGGATTTGACCGATCAACACAGTCAACCAAGCGATGTAGGCGAACCACCATTGGAAGAGAAGATCGCCTAATACAAGTCGCAAAGCTTCAGTGGCCATCACGTCGCTGAAGTCATTAAAAGGAAGTAAACATGACAACGCAACGCAAAGCTTATCGCGCCAGTATTTTACACAGCGTCGCCGACCCAAAAGATGTCGGTATCGATGAGTCTTACGACTATTTTGAAGACGGTGTTTTAGTGGTTGAGAACGGCCACATCGTCGATTTAGGCCATGCCGATGACGTATTGGCTCGCCAGCCTAAAACACTCGAAGTAAAAGAATACAAAGATAAGCTGATCACCTCTGGCTTTATTGATACGCACATCCACTACCCTCAAACAGGGATGATCGCGTCTTACGGTGAGCAGCTACTTGATTGGTTAGAGAACTACACCTTCCCAGAAGAGAAACGCTTCAAAAACCCAGTTTATGCACACAAAGTGGCGAAGCTATTCCTAGACGAACTAGCAAGCAACGGCACCACCACAGCACTCGTGTTCGGCACCGTGCACAAAGAGTCGGTTAACGTTTTCTTTGAAGAAGCAGAGAAGCGCAACCTACGTATGATCGCAGGTAAGGTTTTAATGGATCGCAATGCGCCAGACTACCTCACCGACACGCCAGAATCTGGCTACGCTGATTCCAAAGAACTGATTGAGAAGTGGCACAACCGCAGCCGTTTGCTTTACGCGGTGACGCCTCGTTTCGCGCCAACCAGCACACCAGAGCAATTGGCGACCGTTGGTAAACTTCTTGAAGAATACCCAGATGTGTACATGCACACGCACCTTTCTGAAAACGAGAAAGAGATTGAATGGGTAAAAGAACTGTTCCCTGAACGCGACAGCTATTTGGATGTATATGACCACTATGGTCTACTGCACAAACGCTCCGTATTCGCCCATGGTATTCACCTGTCTGACTGCGAATGTAAGCGTCTAGCGGATACCGAATCTGCCATCGCTTTCTGTCCGACCTCTAACCTGTTCTTAGGCTCAGGTTTATTCCGATTACCCGAAATGGAAGAGCACGGCATTCGTGTTGGTATGGGTACCGATGTAGGCGCAGGCACTAGCTTCTCGATTCTGCAAACCATGAGTGAAGCCTACAAGATCATGCAACTACAACATAAGAAGTTGCACCCAGCCAAATCACTGTTCTTAGCCACATTAGGTGGTGCACGTTCACTGCATTTAGAAGACAAGATTGGTAACTTGGAAGTCGGTAAAGAAGCGGATTTCGTGGTGCTCGACTTACACGCCACGCAACTGATGCGCTTTAGAATGGAACAAGCCACAAAGCTCGAAGAGAAACTATTTGTGCTAATGAGTTTGGGTGACGACAGAACCGTCAGCGAGACTTACATCTACGGAGAAAAAGCCTACGATGTGAACTTCAAAGATTACCAAAAGCTCGTTAGCTAGACTTAAAACCGAGTAACAATCGCTAGACAGCGGCAGCCGTCGTTAATTAAAAATCCGTCCAGATTTATCTATCCTTGAAAGACCAGTTGCTGATGCCACTGGTCTTTTTTGTGCTTCATTCAAAGAAATATAAATTAACCGCTCACAGACAACGATCTTCGGTGACGCCAAGTCATTATATTGATAGGTTAATGTTTATACATCTCGACTTCATACTTCACTTTAGCGTCTCTCTCAAACATTCGTTTCTCAGCTAAATGGAAGCACTAAATCTAGAAAGGAATTCTATGTTCGAACAGGTCGTCAGCATTCTGTTTCCCGTTTTTGCTCTAGCCAGTGCTGGCTTTGCTGTCGGTCGTTGGCTCAAACCCGATTTCAAACCGATCAATCGCATCAACATGGATGTTTGTATCCCTGCTTTGGTGTTTGCCTCGCTGACCACCATGCCTCTCGACACAGAACAACTGCCACTCATCACAGCTTCTTTGGTCGCGGTGTTAGTGCCTGCTTTATTGATGATACCAATCTGTAAGATCTTTAAGCTCAACTTCAAAGCTTGGGCTCCGCCACACATGTTTCGCAACAGTGGCAACCTGGCTATTCCCCTGTTCACTTATACCTTTGGTGAGAGCGCGTTAGCCCCTGCGGTATTGCTGTTTGTGGTATCGGCGTGTGTGCACATTAGTGTCGGTTTGGCACTATTGAGTGAAGGTAATCCGATCAAACAGATCCTCAAAATGCCGATATTCTTAGCAGCTGCGTTAGCGATGACGTTGAACCTATCTGGCATTGCAGTTTGGAATCCAATCTACGAAGCCACATCGCTACTTGGGCAAGCAGCCGTGCCTATCATGCTGCTGTCGTTGGGGTCGCAAATGGTCAACTTGAGGCTAAGTGGATTAAAGGTCGGCTTGTTGTGCACGGCTCAATCGCTGTTTACCGGAGCCATCGCCTTTACCATCATCTACTTCTTTATCCCACTGCCAACGCTGCACCTACAAATGATGGTGCTGTTCACCATGCTGCCGCCCGCCGTGATGAACTACCTGTTTGCAGAACGCTTCAATGTCGAGCCACCCAAGGTCGCGTCTATGGTGTTGTTCGGTAACTTCTTAAGTGTGGTAACGCTGCCGATATTGCTGTCTTTTGCCCTGTCGATGCCCTAAAAATTACTGCAAGTCCGCTGTACGACAGGCACACAAGATAAAAACATAAAGTTCCCACCCTAAGAATAAATATCATTGTTGATGTTTACGTTAATGTTTAATAAACGCACAAAATAGAAACTCAATACAAAATAAGTTTGATATCACTCTTTCCCTCCCCCCCCCCCTTTCTGAACAAAAACACAAAAATGAACAACAAAATATTTTATTTATTTTGACTTTGTTCTCCTCGAGCTTCATCTTCCTCAAGTTACCTAGTTAATAAAATACCATCCGATTTTCGCCCCGCTAGCATTACCTTTTATAAGTCATATGAAAATTAAAAATTTAATACCTCTACTGCTATGTACCTTCTCTCACCAAGCATTGTCTGCTGCAAATTTCACTACAGATTTTGTAGAGCTTGGGATTCAAACAAAGCCAAATGGTATTAGCTTGGAAGGGGGGCGAGATATCAATGACAGCCTGGCGCTTCTGGGTGGAGTAAGCTCAAATGCCGATCTCGATGAAGACAACTATGACGTCTATATCGGCCCTCAAGTTTACGGTCCTATCAACCAAGCCATCGATCTCAATACTTAATTATTTCTTCACTACAACAAAGGCTCTTACGCTCCAGGGAAAAGCAAAGCCTTTATTGAATTCAACGCAGGGCTTCGAGCCTGGATTACCCAACGAGTAGAGGCAAATGTCATGGTCGGTGCAAATGGAGAGCATTCGATCTTTACGTTTGGCGCGAGATTCCATGCAACGGATAAAGCCGCGTTCTCGATATCTTCTAAGAACAACGGGATTTATGGGCCTCAACTACAACTTGGGGTTAGATACAATTTTAGTTAACTGACTGTAAGTAAATGTTCTTAAAAGCAAAGTAGCCATTTGATGAGACATCTTGTATTCAACATACTTAGCGCAGCAAAAATTAACATCAGAAGGGCTAGGCGCCGATGAATTACTGAAGCTGCGTTCGAAATACATCGCGAATCAACAGCGAGCATCAACAGCGAGCATCAGAGACATTGACTCAAGACTTTGACGGTAAGAAGGTGCGTATACCTGGATTCCTGGTTCCAATTGCTTTCTCAGCGCCCCTCGTTGCTACCGAATTCTTGTTAGTTCCTACAGCAGGAGCGTGCATACATATGCCACCACCACCAGCGAACCAAATTGTCAGAGTCTCTTACCCCGAAGGCTACAAAGTAGAAACCGTTCAGTACCCAGTTTGGGTAGAAGGCGTGATTTCGTCAAAACTGACCACCGACAATGTATATCTTGTCGATGGCGATACCGATCTGACCATGGGGTACGATATGAATGCTTCGTTGGTAGTGAATTACCACTAACTAAAACGGCGTGAACCACGAAGTGCTAATGCTAGCTTTGGTTTCACCGACAACTCATAACCTATAACAAAAAGAGCCGCATCGAGGCTCTTTTTAACATCCAATCAATCCCAGACTAGCTTGACGGTTCGAAAATCAACGTATTGTCATGCCCGATAATCGTCAGCTGTTCACCTACATCGTCGTAAGCCACAGTAACGCTCTCTTCGAATGTATCAAAAATCAAATTCTCTTGAATCGCTTGAGTTCCACTACAGCCCATTCTCGTGCTGACAATTGGGGTGAATGCCAAATAGCCCTGTTCAAATGTCGTCACGTGGGTGAAAAAATGGTTACACCCCGTACGGCCATAAATGTTGTCTCGTGCTATTTGTATTGATGCTTGGTGTGTCGGCTGCTCACCATTAACACGAATAAGATTCCAAGGCCCCATAACAGCCTGGTGCATTGGTGATAACTCATGAGAG
Source organism: Vibrio sp. 10N.286.55.E10 (assembly GCF_002872555.1). NCBI lineage: Bacteria > Pseudomonadati > Pseudomonadota > Gammaproteobacteria > Vibrionales > Vibrionaceae > Vibrio > Vibrio sp. 10N.286.55.E10. Next base: position 146,744 of record NZ_MCSD01000001.1, on the reverse strand, counting down.
GTTTCTATTTCTTGCGCTTGAACGGCTGTTCCTAACACTCCAGAAAATAACAACACACTAAGCGATAAAATTACTTTTTTCATTATTCTTTCCGTTACTTATGAATTACCAACGTGTGAATTTAATTGAGACTGCTTCACCCATTCCCAGCCCTAACCCGCCAGCTTTAAGGTCAAAAATCTCTCCAGCTTCTCGGTCCCAAATTTTCACCTCATGGTAAAACAAGCCGCTGAAATAATGCCCCTTATTATCGAGTAATTCGATCTGTTTCCCCTTCTCAAGCTTATCGAAGAATCGCTCATCAATATAAGATGAACCAGAGAAAACAGGGATTGTTGTAATACCAGCGAAACGCATCACTAGCTCACCATAATCACCAACAGCACAGGCAATCACAATACCGGCACCGCCACAGGTCGTGACACGATATTGCCAGCCAGAATCGGTAGTAAAGGCACGCTTGATCGTTCCTCGCCCTAATACACCATCTATTTGAATATGAACTTCTTCTGGCAATGTCGTGCCTTTAATTTCAAACATATGAGGTTGAGAGTTACGGAAGTAAGGTATAGACATACCTTGACTAACGAATCGCTTAGTCGGTGTGATAACTTTGATTCTTAACCTATCACCATCAGTGTAACTAATGAGATTAGACAGGGAGCTCGGGTCATTCATATCAAGCTGTTCAATATCAACCCAAGCACCTTTGTTAATTGAATAAAAAGCTTTCATCTCCTCGCTGCCACTTTCTCCAGACATGTCCAAGCTATTCTTGATAAATAGTGTTGAACTTAGGACCGAGTTAGAAAAAAGCAGGGTTAATAATAGAAATGTAAGTTTAATTTTCTCCAGCATATACTGACCTTAATATTTAATAAGTATTTAGCTGGCAGGATGTTATGTACAAAAAATAAGAAAAACAACACATGATAAAATAATATATTAGAATCAAGTTGGGGCGCATACTTTTTTACGGTTTATAATAATATAACTATCATACTTTAGAACTAGAAATATAACATTTAACAAGATCAGTAAGAAAAAAACCAATGAACACAAAAGTCTATAAATTAGGGGGACGGTAATATTAGCCACACAATAATTTAAACTGAGTTGCGTATGGTTATTTATCAAATAATAAAATGACTAACACGGAAAAGAAAACGAGAGGCTTCCTCGTCAAAGAAAGCCATACCCACTGAATCTAAACGGTAGTTTACCCAAGCTTGTCCAGTTTAAGTTCTGCCGTCACCTTAGTAAGGCGGAGAGCTATCGCAAAGCAAACTAAATAAGGGCTTACATACCAAAAGAGGCTTTCTAGTGGCTGCTTGACCTGGGCCTCTCTGGTTTTAATGTATTGGTTTTTCTGCTTCTCATACTGACTCAACATACCATCCACCCACACCGCATCGCTTTCCACCAGCGAAACGCTCGGCGCAGGAACCGTAAAATCCGATGCATTCGGTAGCAAGGTGAAATCGACATCTTTGAACGTAATTGCGGTATTCAAATACCACAAACACGCTTCATGGTGCTGAGCGTGATTATCCAAAGATGGTTGACCGGTGCAGGTATCACTTCTCAGCTTATCCAAAGAAAACTGCTGAACCGACTCTAAAATCGCCACCGCTCTGGTTTGTTCTGTTTCAACCCAATCACCCGCTACTTTCGCACGAATCTCAGACACTGCACCCAGCATCCCGATACCCGCCAGAAACGGCCATAAATAATCCATAAGCTTCCACTTTCGTCGGCTCAAGTTTAACCCACACCAAATCGGAAGATGAAAAAGGAGCGTTAGCCCTAGTGATAGCAAAACGAAATTCAAGGAGCTAGAGAGCATGAGTTCGCTATCAAAGAAGTTCTTCATAATGAGAGACTTGCCTGTATAACAAAGAGAAATTTGATACTAGGTTCGATGTTAGAAAAGAGTGTAAGGGGAAAGTAAAAACAGCACCAAGATTGGTATTGGCGCTGTTTATTTAAGCAACCACCGGCTTTTCCATAGGGATGCAATCGAGGCTAATACCTCTAGGCGAGTGATAAGTGGAAAGTTCATCGCCAATAAAGCCACACGAACGATAAAACGTAGCGGCATTCAGGGTCGATTCTAACTTCATTAAGGGCAAGTTGTGTTGAATCGCGAGCTCCTCTAAGAACTGCAACATCTGCTTCGCTGCGCCTTTTCCTGCAAAGTCAGGGTCAACAAAAATAGCATCAACCATACCGGTTTCGATGTTGATCTTACCGCTGCCAATCACTCGACCATCAACTTCTGAAACGTGGAAGGTTTCAACTACATCACTGATGAATCCATCAGACATTCCACCCTGCGTCCATATTGACAGCTGTTCTTCTGAGTAATAAGCCGAGCACTTCTCGACAATGGCACGGCTTCGAATATCGAAAATATCCTGAGCATCAGACTCAACCGCTTTTCTAATTGTAATCATAAGCCTACCTCTGGTGACTAAAAGATACTACTTGCTAGTAAATCGAATAACTACTCGGTGACTAACGCTGGAGATTGCTTCCCCTTAGCTGACATAAGATAAAAACCAACGGCACCAACAACTGAAATTAATATCACACTAAACCAAGTGAAAGTGTACCCATAATCATCGATAAAGTAGCCAATCACGATAAAACTAGGCATGACGAAAACCGTTCGCAAGGTAATGAGCACGCCTTGAATGCGTCCACGATGACTCGACGGGGAGTTGTTTGCTAAATATATGCCCTCTTTTGTCAAAAGAAGAACCTCGCCCGCAGATAGAAATAGCCAAGCAAAGAAATGAACAGGAATGTTGGGAAACAACATGACGAGCATATAACCAAAGGCAAACATAAAGCCTGCATAAGCAAGGCTTACGGTTTCAGCCTTACCTGACGTGAACTTCATTAAGATTGGCGTAATCAGCACCACTACAACACAAGCGTAAGTCATAAGTTGCCCGAAAATAATTGGGCCTTGCTCTCCAAACACATGACTCAAATACAATGGACTCGCCATAGTCATTTGATTTAGCGAATACCACAGTAATCCACATAGAAAAGTGAACAACAAAAGCCGTGGCCTTGCTCGTAGAACGGACCAAACAGAGCCTGAGACCGGCTGTTCGAGCTCGCTATCGTTGGCCGATTCTATTCCAGTTTGCACTCTCACAAACGTAGCAACAATAACAACACAAAAAAGAGCCGCAAAACCGTTGCCGAAAAATATCCAGTCAGTGTGATTCCAGAACAAGTACCCAGCCATAACAGGACCAAGAGCTGAACCAAAGTTATAGGCTAGATAACTCAGTGACATAACTGCATCACGATTCTGAGGGGTAGAAAGGTCAGCAACTAAAGCATTACTCGCGGGCAACGCTAAGCCGCCAAAGAAATAGGCACAAAACAAAAACACAGGTACGACGACCGGAGCATCGGCGAAGAAACCACAAATAATCAATAATACAGCACACATAAACTCGCCAAACACCATGACCCGTTTATGTCCCAACCTATCCGCCAATCTCCCACCTAAAAAGCTCCCTAAAAGGTAAGAGCCCGTCACACCCATGGCAAGGGAACCTGCGACTGTTGCGGAATAACCCAACTTATCGGTTAACAGTAAGACTAAAAATGGAACGATAAAGTTACCCATTCCCAGAATCATTCTAGCCAGTGCTAAATAATAGATGTTATTCGGTAAATACCTGTAAATAGAAATGGCTGAGAAAAGCTTATGAATCATGAAATGCCTAAAGTATGTAAGTGCTTAATTATGAATCTCTATTCGATAGTGCTGAAATCGAGATTTCTAGGAACAGCAACACTAACAACCTGACTTCCCGCGATTAAGTCATGCAAGCAACGTCTGTTTTTACGTAAAGCAAACAGATAGTTTAGCAACGCAATAAATTGACCAATAACAGGAATATAAACAAAGATGTTCATAGGTAAAATTCGTTTGATCATTATTTCGAATAACCCTAGTTGCTTGCCATCCATATCGACAATCGCGATTTCCATTATATTTTTGCCAATAGTCTGCCCTTTCTTATGCAGTAAATAGCCATTCAACAAAAGGAACACGAGCCAACCGTAAGCAGTGACTGCTATTAGTTCTGCTGTATCAGCTGTCCCTGTTTCAAATATTTTTTGGAAATAATCGGTATAGAGATAAATTGGCATGACAATAGCCACAGCAATTAAGACATCAATAAAAACGGCCCAAAAGCGCAGCCACCTAGACGCGAGTCTTACTTCAGGTGCATTTTCAATTATTGGGTTTTCTAATGATTCGTGCTCATTTTTTTCTAAATTGTTGGCTGACACACTAACAACTTGAGTGCCTGCGATTAAGTCATGCAAGCAACGTCTGTTTTTTCGGAAAATGAAAAGAGAATCCAACATGGATATTAAATGGCCAGTGATAGGTATAATAGTAAAGGGAATCATAGGTATCATTCGTTTACCCACTATTTTATATAACCCTATAGGTTTACCTTCCATATCGACAATCGCAATTTCCATTAGATGTTTGCCAATCGTCTGTCCCTTCTTATTCAGTAAATACCCATGTACCAATAAAAACATCAGCCCTAAATAGGCATAGACAGCAGCGACTTCTCTAAGGTCTATCACCCCTGTATCGATTGTTTTTTGAAAATAATCTGTATACATAAAGATTGGCGCAATGATGACAGCCGTAATGACACCATCAATAAAAAACGCTAAAAAACGAGGCCATCGAGATGCAGGGACAACTTCGGTTGTATTTACACCAATTTCAGAGTTGTCGCTATCTGAACTTTTCTTTGAAACAATGACAACTTGAGTGCAAGCGATTAAGTCATGTAAGCAGCGTTTGTCTTTGCGAAAAACAAACAGATAATCAAACGTTGATATAAATGGACCAATAAAAGGTATGTAAGCTACAGCCACCATAGGAATGATTCGTTTGCCCACTATGTTTAGCAAACCTATTTGTTTACCTTCCATATCGACAATCGCAATATCCATTAGATTTTTACCAATTGTCTGCCCCTTCTTATGAAGTAAGTACCCTTGGCACAAAAAGTAAACCACCCAACTATAAACAGTCAGAGCAACTTGTTCTGTTAACTCAATGGTTTCATTGGAAAGCAATTTATCGTACAAACCGCCATATAGAAAAACAGGAACAATGAAAATCGCATACACGAAAGCATCAATGATAGATGCCCATAAGCGAGACCATCGAGACGCGAGTACAATTGTAGGGGTGTTTTCTATTACTTCAGACATGTCCTTTCCTAAGGTGGTATTGATTATTGGCGTAGAGAAATTGATTTTTGATAGCGTTAGGTTGATGTACTGATAGACAAATCTTGAAATTAATTCGAAAGAAAACACTTTGCTTTCAATAGATAAGAAACGCTTTATAAAATCGAGAAAGCATAACACAAGCAAATACCAAAACTAATATACCATGTAATACATGTGAGCTTAGTTGCTTAAATTACAGCTATAAAACGTAGCAAGATAGTTTAAAGGAAATTTAATCGGGTAAATCTTCAAGCACAGAGATCAGCATCTTAATTCATTGTTTTAATGAGATTTTTGTTAATCATTGAGTTACAAACGAGGAGTTTGGTGACTATTTCAGAGCCAACACATGCTCGATAAAACTCGACTTCTTTTCGCGGTATTCATCTTGAGACCAACCTTCACAAGCCATTTTTATAGTGTTGTATTGCTGAACTAATGCAGGATTCGCACGTAGCTTGTCACGAAACCTTAGAAAGCATTCAAACTCAGAACCATTGGCGACCACTTGCAACGCCACATCATCAGAAGATGTAGATTCCAACATACACAGTTCGGGCGTTCTTAAGGTATCGAGTTTCTCTGTAAAGCCGAGTGTTGTGAGTCTATCTATAACATCCTCAAGTTCGCCAAGTTCAACACCAACGAAAATATCTAGATCGCCCTTAGACACGGCAAAAGGAATAGAAGATGCGCCTACGTGCTCAACTCTCGCGTTAGGGATTAGCTTTCTGATGTCACGTTCGTATCGGATAAACAGCTCGTTGCAAGCCGCTTGGTATTGTTCCGCGGGGTAAAATTTCATATATCCTCACTCCGAATCACAAACTATTGAAGACACCAATTGCTAACAGAAATAACACGATGCTAATAGCTCCGATATAAGAGATTCTGGTTCGCTCTTTTTCAGTTGGAATCAATGGGGGGAAGCGCCCTAATGTGAATACTTTACAAACTATCCAGCCAGCTCCGTAACCAATGAGCTCAATCAATATCGACTGAAACATATACCTAAAGAATGAGCTCAATGCCCTAAAATACGCGACTATCAAGTCTTCCATTTTTTGTCCTAACTAAAGTCAATTGGGACTAAAAATGCCATGGGTAGAGATTCATATCAAGAACCTTATACAGAACTTCGCACGCAATGAATCAGTTTAAACGTAAGTACTTACTATCGACATGCAATGATTCACAGAGTCTTCTTTCTCACCAACAGGCGCAACATAGTGAATTGCAGCTTCGGCATGTGCTTGGTCTGCGAGCTTACAGATAACCCATGCAGCTAAGTATTTAGACGACAAACAGCCACCCGCTGTAGCAATGTTACCTTCCGCATAAAACGGCTGGTCCAACACGTTCACACCGGATTCAATTACCCATGGCTTCGTTGTTAAATCAGTACAGGCTGGGACTTGATTCAGTAACCCCAATACCGACATTAACAGAGTCCCTGAGCATTGACCGCCAATCAATTGTGCTTGTGGGTTAAGGCTTAACCTTGAGAGTAATTTAGCGTCTTGGGCGATATCGCGGGTCAACATGCCACTACCAAACAACACCGCATCAGCAGTATTGGCAAACTCCAAAGGTTGCTGAGATTGAATTGTGACTCCATTCATTGAAGTCACTGATTCTGTAGGGCTAGTGATCTGCGCATTCCAGCCAAACTCTTTCATACGGTTCAAAATACCCGAGGCGATGAAAGAGTCCAGTTCGTTAAATCCGTCAAATGTTAGTACAGCAATATCCATATTTATCCTTTCCTAAATCACTACACTTACGACTATTTTTCAAATAGTTAGTCGCAACGCCCTTTGATATTACCAACAAACATGTTTGCGCCGTTAAAGCCACCAAAACCATTTATCGATTTAGTGTAAACCACTTTTTCTTTCTCAGGGTAAACAGCCCAAGTCTCAACAGTTGATTTGCCGTCAGTACCAACATCTGCGCAAATTAGAGTGGATGAACCAACCTGAAAGCAATTCATATTATTTGGAGATACGCTACTTTCCTCACCTTTAAACTCAACGATGAACTTTTGAGATGAAATACCATCTTTATCAATTTCAAAGCTTTCAAATTGACGAGTAGAAAAACCTTTGAGATCACCTACAACAAAGCAACTAGCTTGTACTGTAAATGACAATAGGGCCCAAACAACAACGATATATTTCATCTCTTCTCCAGAGCGCTAACAGAAGTTAATTCGGCTCACTTTAATTCACATATGCACCTAGAGTCACCAAATGAATGATAATTCTGCATTTCCTTTGTCCAAAAACAAAAAGCCCCGGTTATAGGAACCGGGGAAACAGGGTGGGATGAGTTTGGCGCGTGCCCGAAACCAAACTCTCCCCAAGCCTCACCTAAGACTCATGCTCTTAGGTAAAGGATTCACATCATTATTGCAGCGTAGCGCCTTGCTCTACCCAAGTGCCGATGAGTGCGCGTTCTTCGTCGGTCATTTGAGTCATGTTGCCGAGCGGCATCACCTTGGTTGTTACGGTTTGAGCAACAATTCTTGGTACGTTGGCTTTAATCTCTTCTGGCGTATCAAACATCACACCGGCTGGCGCAGCAGCAAAAGCGGCGTGGCTAGGGGTTGATGAGTGACACACAGAACAGCGCTCTTGAATGACTTTGTTGATGGTTTCAAACCTGACGCCTGCGCTAGCAGGTTGCGTTGCATGCGCTGGAGTCTCTTGAGCATCAAGCACTGCCGAAGCCGTACTGTTCGCAGCAAGATCTTCTGGAGTCGATTCTGTCGCGCTCACTTGCGCTTCTTGAACCACTGGCACTTGCACAACCGGAGTCATCTGTTTTTTGGCGTAAGGTGAGGTAACAAACGCAAGCGTGATCATACCCAATGCTGCTACTGGCACTGTCCATGCGAACTTCTGACTACCATGACGGGTGTTGAAGTAGTGACGCACCAAGATACTGAAGATCGCTAAGCCAGCAAGAATCAGCCAGTTATATTCCGAGCCATAAGTGCTTGGGAAGTGGTTACTGATCATGATGAACAGCACTGGCAGAGTCATGTAGTTGTTGTGACGAGAGCGCAGTAAGCCCTTCGCTGGCAATGCCGGATCCGGTTCGCGCTTCTCTTCTATCGCTTTCACCAAGTTGCGCTGTGCAGGCATGATAACGCGGAACACGTTACCCACCATGATGGTACCAATAATCGCACCCACGTGGATGTAAGCACCACGACCACTGAACACTTGGGTTAGACCATAGGTCGCAGCAACGAGCAATACAAACAGCACAACGCCAAGCAGTACGGGTGTTTTACCTAATGGTGAGTCACACAGTAAGTCGTAGATAAACCAACCGGCAACGAATGAACCAATACCAATCGCGATTGCCGTTGTTGAATCAAGACCAGAACCCGGTGCAATCAGGTAAATCTCAGCGTTGAGGTAGTAAACCACACCCAGTAGACACACACCGGTGATCCACGTGAAGTAGGCTTCCCATTTAAACCAGTGCAGGTGCTCTGGCATCTCTGGTGGCGCAAGTTTGTACTTCTCTAGGTGATAAATACCACCGCCGTGAATTGCCCATAAGTCGCCTGAAAGGCCCGTTTTTGGGTTTACTCGGTTAAGGTTATTCTCTAACCAAACAAAGTAAAATGATGCGCCTATCCACGCAACACCAACAATCATGTGAGCCCAGCGTATTGCTAAGTTCAACCACTCTGTAATATGCGGATCCATAATAAACTCCTGTATCACAACGCTTTAGCTAAGCGTTGCTCTTCCTTATTGTCGTCCGTTGGCAGATCGTCCAAATGCAACGCCACTCGGTCGCTGTCGAAATAAACTTCGTCACAGTTATGCCCTTCGCCGCCTCTATCGACGATCAAGAACTGGTCTTGATCGGTGAGGGCGAGAACTGGGTGATGCCACACCCCTTTGTGATAGTTCACTCCTTGACGGCCGTTGCTCAAGAAAGCTCGGCTATTGGCTAATGTTGGATCGTCGCCTTTTGGCGCAACAACAATTAAATAGGGTTGACCAAGTAATGGAATGAATGCCTGAGAGCCAAGTGGATGACGCTCTAACATTTTGATGGTCAGTGGGTAGCTCAACGGTGTGGCTTGGAAGATGCTGATGATGGCTTCTCCGTCTTGGTCTTGCACATCCGTTGTCGCTAGCTTGTGGTAGCGACGTGTTGATCCACTGTTGATCATGAAGAAATCACTATTATCGGACTCGATAACATCGCCAAACTCTGCAAAAGCCTGCTTGGTTAACGGTTCGATGGATAAACGACGTATTCCATTACTCATATCTGATTTCCTTACCTATTTCGCCTTCGTACCAAACAGACGCAAACGGCTGATACCACCATCTGGGAATATGTTTGCACGTACGTGGGTAATCGCACCAAGGTCGTTAACCTCAGAAATGAATTCGTGAATCTCGTGCGCTTGCAGCTTTTGATCAGGCAACAATTCACGCCAGAATAGGCTTTGTGTTTCTACTTGGTCGTCGGTACCACCTTTCACGTAAGCGGCTTGAATCGAGCAGCTATCAGGATAGTTACCTTTGAAGTGGGCCGTATCCACTACGATACGTTCGATGTTACCTGGGTGGCCTAGTGCCACGATAACCCAGTCATTACCCGGCGTACGACGACGCGCTGTTTCCCAACCGTCACCCATGTTTTCACCGCGGCCAGGACCTAAGATGTTGGCTTTGTTTCCGTAGTGTTCGTCACTACATGCGAGTGCTCGGCCACCGTGTTCAACCGATGCTAGGTCGACTTGTTGCTGAGAATCAATTGCGTCCCAATCCACACTTGGTCGGCCATAAACACGTAAACGTGCAACACCGCCGTCTGGATAGATATTCAAACGTAGGTGCGTAAATACTTGGTCACTTTCAATCGCTTCAAGATGATGATGATCACCGTGTAGTGCCATTGAAGGCAGAATTTCTTGCCACTCTGTTGCGTCTGTTGGCTCACCTTGTGGTGAATAACACGCGTCAATTGATGCCGAAGGTGGGAAGTTACCTGTGAAGAATGAGGTATCAATATCAACGCCAGCAATAGTGCCAGCTAGGCCAAGGCGAACGACACAGTAGTCGTAACCTTCACCACGTTTACGTCTGCTTTCCCAACCGTCCATCCACTTGCCGTTATCGTCGTATAAGTCGTCTTTCCACTCTGGCGCTGCGTGGCTGAGCAAGCGGCTTTTATCGGCGAAAAAATCGTCTGTTGCGAAGGTAGCTTCTGCGCCGAGTTTTTCGTCTGCAAGGTTTATGTACTGTTCAAATTTATGGGTCATGTCCGTGTAATCCTATCCAATTAATCAAGTAATAATAAAATGAGAACTTAGTGGCTTATTCGCTTATAAAGCGTGCTCTAGCGCACTAAGACTGGGCTGAGATAGCTGTTAACTCCGTTAACTTACATATCCCAGAGACGAAACATCGCGATCTTGTTGATCTCTTGAATCGCCGTAGCAAACTCAGTTTCACTATCATTTCCTAATCGCATCTCGAACGACTCAAGAATTTGGTAACGATTGGCTCCCTTCACCGCCATGATAAAAGGGAAATTGAAGCGACTTTTGTAGCTGTTGTTGTAAGAAGTGAATTTTTCAAATTCTTCGGCGTTGCACTGGTCAATGCCCGCCCCCGCTTGTTCTTTGGTCGACGACTCGGTGAGTTCGCCGTTTACTGCAGCTCGACCGGCTAAATCCGGGTGAGCGTTGATCAAAGCCAACTGTTTGCCTTGGTCTGCACTTAACAAAGTCGATGCCATTTTCAGATGAAGATTCTCGATATGATCGTCTTCGGCATTCAAACCTTGGTCATACACCACTTCGGCAACCCACGGGCTGTGCTCGTAAACATCAGCAAAATGAGCGACAAAGGTATCGCGGTCCATGGTTGTTGGTTGGCATGATCGAAATTCAGTCACGTTAAGCCTCCTTGCTTCACTGCTGCTTTTGCTGTTGATGATTAGCGTTATTTGGTTGATATGGATGATGTTGATGCCAGTGGTTGGCGATATCGATTCGACGACATAACCACACACTGTCGTGCTGTTTTACATAATCTAAGAAGCGTCTTAATGCAGCAATACGACCAGGGCGACCAATCAGGCGACAATGCAGCCCAACCGACATCATTTTCGGTGCGGTTTCGCCTTCCATATAAAGGGTGTCAAACGTGTCTTTCAGATATTGGAAGAACTGCTCACCCGAGTTAAAGCCTTGCGCGGTTGAAAAACGCATATCGTTCACATCAAGCGTGTAAGGAATCACTAGCTGAGGATGACCGATTTCGGTGTGCCAATAAGGCAGGTCATCGTCATAGGCATCAGAGTCATAAAGAAAACCGCCCTCTTCTGCGACTAAACGACGCGTATTTGGCCCCGTTCGACCTGTATACCAACCTTGTGGGCGCTGACCCGTCACTTGTTGGATGATCTCAATCGCTTTAGTCATGTGGTCTCGCTCTTCTGACTCATCAATGTATTGATAGTCGATCCAACGATAACCGTGACTACAGATTTCGTGACCCGCTTCGACCATGGCTTTGGCAACGTCTGGGTGACGCTCAATCGCCATTGCGACCGCAAAGACGGTTAATGGAATTTCATATTCATCGAACAAGCGAAGAACACGCCATACACCCGCACGGCTACCATATTCATAGATGGATTCCATGCTCATGTGACGTTCGCCTTTGATCGGCTGTGCTGACGGGATCTCTGAAAGAAAAGCTTCAGACTCGTCGTCTCCATGTAACAAACAACGCTCACCGCCCTCTTCATAGTTCAATACAAAAGAAACCGCGACGCGCGCATTACCTGGCCATTGAGGGTTTGGAGGGTTAGCTCCGTAACCGATCAAATTTCTTGAATAATCCTTATTCATCCAAGTACTCCTAACATAAGTGGTTGGCTTAGCCGCTCTTTAAGTAAGTCACCAAATGATTCAACCAAATGGATTCTCGATAAACAGAGCAACCTTACCCCTGTACATTTATTGTATACAATTATTTATCTCAATGTAAAGATTTTGTTATTCAAGTTAAATTTACGCACTATTACTAATTAAAAACAACAACTTAATAAAACCAAAACTCACCAAAAAACGATAATCAAGATCTATAAAGTCAGAAAAAACGACACAATAGTTAACATTTTTACAACAATTAGCTTTACTAATTGTGTACAGTTCGTACATAGTTAGTGATAACAAAGTGACCAGTTGCATTCTTTGCAAGGTCGAAACAGACAGATAAACCACGGAACAGAGGAGCGCCAAAAGCGCTATTAAAGGACTATGGGAAGATTAACAACACACGTATTAGACACGACTCACGGCTTACCGGGTGCAGAGATCAAGGTAGAGCTTTATAAGGTCAATGACGGCTCAACAGAAAAGCTGGCGACGGTAATCACGAACTCCGATGGCCGAACCGATGCGCCGATTCTGGCTGGGAATGATTTCCGACCGGGGAAATATCAATTGGTGTTCTACGTTGCGGATTATTACAAAAGCAAAGGTGTGGAATTGGATGGCGTACCTTTCCTAGACGATGTGGTTATTCGTTTCGGCTTAGATGATCCAGAAGCGCATTATCACGTTCCTCTTCTCGTCTCGCCTTACAGTTTCTCAACCTATCGGGGCAGTTAACCGAAAGCGTTAACCTAAAGCGTTAACCGAAAGGGCTCGTTTATTTTAAATGAGCTCACAAGTAAACAATGAACAGATTCATACGAGCATCAATACTGATGCGCGTTCATTAAGCACGCTCATATAAAAGATACTAATAACGTTATTAGTTAGAAGTTGATGACTAAACGACAGATAGCTAAAGAAATAGCGGCTAGGGAAAACCTTAAAACTTAATATTGAAATCTCGCTGTATTCAATAAATGGATCACAACATAAAAGGACTTGCTGACATGAGTGAGAGTAAAACAGAAATACTCAACCAAGATGCGAACAACGGAATTTTAGAAAAGTTTTTTAAAATTAAGGCCCACGGAAGTAGCGTAAAAAATGAGTTGGTCGGCGGTGTCACCACCTTCGCAACCATGGCTTACATCATCTTCGTTAACCCACAAATCATGGCCGCTTCAGGTATGGATTCCGGCGCGGTATTCGTCGCAACCTGTATTGGTGCAGCTATCGGTTGTTTGTTAATGGGATTATTTGCTAATTGGCCTGTCGGCCTTGCGCCGGGCATGGGCTTGAACGCCTTCTTCTCGTTCACGGTAGTAAGCGAAATGGGCTATAGCTGGGAAGTGGCACTGGGTGCGGTGTTTATCTCAGGTATCTTGTTCGTCGGGATGAGTTTCTACAAAGTCCGCCAATGGATCATTGAAAGTATCCCGGTGAGTCTGCGTTACTCTATGACTGCGGGTGTTGGTTTGTTCTTAGGCCTGATTGGCTTAAAAACAGCAGGCATTGTCGTCGAAAACCCAGCTACTTTGGTATCACTTGGTGACTTCACTAAACCTGAAGCTCTGCTCGCTGCTATCGCATTCTTGATTATTGCGGTTCTAAGTGAGCGTAAAGTATTTGGCGCGGTACTGATCGGTATTTTGAGTGTCACGCTTGTCGGCATGATGCTTGGCTTAGTGCATTACAACGGCTTCTTCGCAGCACCACCAAGTTTAGCTCCTACATTCCTAAAAATGGACATTATGGGTGCGCTCGATGTTTCAATGATCAGCGTTATCTTGGCTTTCCTTTTTGTAAACATGTTCGATACCGCAGGTACTTTGATGGGCGTGGCAGAGCGCGCAAACCTGACGAATCCTGAAACGGGTAAGATTGAAGGTCTGAGCAAAGCACTGAAAGCTGACAGTATCTCAAGTGTGGCAGGTGCGTGTGTGGGTTGTCCGCCTGTCACCAGTTATGTAGAGAGTGCAGCGGGCGTTGCAGCAGGCGCACGAACTGGTCTTTCAGCAATTGTGGTTGGTGTGTTGTTCTTAGCAGCGATTTTCCTATCGCCATTAGCAGGTATGATCCCCGCTTACGCAACGTCTGGTGCTCTTATTTACGTGGCATTCGTGATGATGAGCAGCATGCAGCACGTCGACTGGAAAGACTTTACCAACGGTGCTCCTGCTGCGATTACCGCACTGATGATGCCTCTGACCTTCTCTATCGCGAATGGTATCGCACTGGGTTTCATTACCTACACCGTGCTTAAGCTGGCGACAGGTAAAACAAAAGACGTCTCAATTTCGATGTACTTCCTAGCAGCTATCTTCATCGCCAAGCTGGTGTTCATCGGTTAACTACCCAACGTAACTATCGCTTGGCTTTTTCGCAGGCCGAGCTATCAAGACACTGGTTACAACAACATTTTTAAGAAAAAGCTAATTGTGCTAACCAACAGATCGCACAAGCAATCCGCTCGGTTAGTGCACCTTTTTTATGACCCTACGCAGTTTGTAGAAGTCATTATTTGACCGCCAATCGCCTGCAAACGGAAACGCAGGCAAAGGAATATCAAATGAAACTTCTGTACACCCTAAATGAAAGACCACCTCACAGCTTAACCTTTCTACTTGCATTACAGCACATGCTCGCCTCCATCGGTGGCATCGTCGCTGTTCCCCTTATTGTCGGCGCTTCTATTGGCTTACCTAATACCGAGATCGTCTCGCTGATCAATGCTGCGCTATTGGCTTCAGGTATTGTGACCGTCGCGCAATGTCTTGGTTTTGGCCCTGTTGGTATTCGACTGCCCGTTGTGATGGGCTCGAGCTTTGCCTTTTTGGGCGTCGCCATTTCAATCGGTAACGAAGGTGGCGTCGCCGCTATCATGGGCTCAGCGCTGATCGGTTCGTTTGTAGTAATTGGTGCCAGCTTCTATATGGACAAGGTTCGAAAACTGTTCCCGACCGTGGTAAGTGGTGTAGTGGTTACCTTAATCGGTTTAACCATTTTACCGGTTGCCATGAACTGGGTGGGAGACTCACCAGCCAACACAGAACAATTCGCCACGCTACCAAAGCTGTTTCTAGCACTGATCTCTTTAGGGATTGTGGTTGGCGTATCGGTTTACTGTAAAGGCGCAGTTGCTGCTTCGGCTATCGTGATTGGTCTAGCGGGCGGTTACATTGTGGCGCTGTCGCTTGGCATGGTCGACCTTGAACAGATCAGCTCTGCCGCTTGGGTTGGTGGCCCTGAACCCTTCAAATATGGCTTTACCTTTTCTGCCAGTGCCATCATCAGCATGAGCTTGGTGTACATCGTGGTCATCGCCGAAGCAACGGGCGACTTCATGGCGCTAGGCAATAACTGCCAAACCCAAGTCAGCGGTAAAGATTTAAAACGTGGACTGTTGGGCGATGGCCTTGGTAGTACCTTGTCTTCGATTTTAACGGCAATGCCATTAGCCTCTTTCAGTCAAAACGTCGGTATCGTGGGAATCACAGGTGTAGCCAGTCGCTATGTTGTGGCTGCAACGGGCGGTTTGTTGATTTTAGGTGGTTTATTCCCCAAATTAGCCGCAATTGCCGTCACGATCCCTAAACCCGTTTTAGGTGGGGTGGGCTTTGTGATGTTCGGGATGATTGCTTACGCGGGTATCCGCATGTTGATCAAAGCTGCAGACACCAAGCGAAATGCCTTGGTAATTTGTGTAGGTTTGGCGTCTGGCTTGGCCGTAACTTTCGAACCTAGGTTGCTGCAACACTTACCGCATGATCTAGCGAACTTTCTTCACTCAGGCATTACTACCGGTACTATTATGACGGTACTGCTAAACCTTATTCTGCCAAAATCTTCACGTGCAGAAGAGCAAGAAGCGCTAGCAGAAAGCCAAGCACAAGTTGAACTAGAGATGAAAGAGCAGGCGGAAGAAGAAGCCCAATCAGACGAAAAATTTGAGAGTCACCAACAAAGCACTGAAGCAGACGTTCAAGCGACATCAGAAAACCCTGAACCCAAAGCGAACTAACTGGTTCACTGACTAACGTAAAACCGATTTTCACAGAATCAGGGAATGATTAGAACATTGAACGTTTTAACGCCCCTGATTCGAATTTATCTATCAACAGCAAATACCAATAAAGACCCTCTTCCCTGAAAAGGCTGAGATGGCTAAGGACTACTATGAATGGAAACCATCTGGATTAAGAATCCTCTCGCAATCTACACTGGCTCACTCGCTGATGCAGAAGGCGGCATTGTTATTAAAGGTAACAAAATCATTGAGCTGGTTGGCAAACACCAAGAGCCGACCTTACCTGTAGATTACAGCGTCGACGCCTCTCGTCATGTTGTGACTCCAGGGCTTATCAATGCGCACCACCACTTCTATCAAACCCTAACGCGTGCTTACCCCGGCGCACTGAATAAAGAGCTCTTCCATTGGCTACAAAGCCTCTACCCGGTTTGGGCCAACCTCGACTCTGAGATGATGAGCCTAGCCACAGAGCTGGCGCTGGTTGAGCTGATGATGTCGGGCTGTACCACCGCATCCGATCATCATTACTTGCTACCTAACGGGCTAGAGCACGCCATCGATTTACAAGTCGAGGCGGCAGAGAAGCTGGGTGTAAGGGCGATATTCACGCGTGGTTCCATGAGCCTAGGGGAAGATGAAGGTGGACTGCCTCCACGACACACCATTCAAACAGAACAGACCATTATTGATGACAGCCAACGCTTGATTCGCGATTACCACCAGCGTGATGAAGGGGCGATGATCCAAATCGCACTCGCGCCTTGTTCGCCATTCTCGGTCACTACCGACCTGATGAGGGAGACCGCCAAGATCAGTGAGCGTGAGAACGTAATGATGCACACGCACTTATGTGAAACGCTCGATGAGGAAGACTTCTGTATAGAGAAGTTTGGCTTGCGCCCTGTCGACTACCTAGAAGATGTCGGCTGGCTCAACGAACGCACTTGGCTCGCTCATGGCATTCACTTCAATCCAGAAGAGATCAAGCGATTGGGTAAAGCAGGCATTGGTATCAGTCACTGCCCGACGTCCAACATGATGTTGGCTTCCGGTATTTGTAAGAACAACGATCTTGAAGCAGCAGGCGTAAAAGTCGGACTGGGTGTGGACGGTTCTGCCTCGAATGACGGCTCCAATATGATCGCCGAAGTGCGCATGGCGATGTACCTGCAACGCCTGCAATACGGTTCCGCCAATGTTTCACATTTTGATGCACTGCGCTGGGCAACGTCAGGCTCGGCACGCGCAATGGGTAGAACGGATATCGGTACACTCGAAGTCGGCAAACAAGCCGACCTCGCGATGTTCAAGCTCGATGATATTCGTTTCTCTGGCAGCCACGATCCACTTGCAGCACTACTACTCTGCGGCGCTCAACAAGCGGACAAAGTAATGGTTGCCGGAAAATGGCGAGTTAACGATGGTTCGGTGATCGGCGTAGACATGGAGCAACTAATGCACCGTCACCACGCCGCTGCGATGAAACTCGGTAAACTGGCAATGAATAATAACTAACGCCAATGCTTGCCCATCATAGTGTATATATCACTATGATAGGCAAGCTTCCTTAATACTGCTAATACTAATTCACTCCTGACTATTAGATACGCCGTCCTATTGGTTGTTCTTCCCTTAAATATCCAACCAAACCTCACCCTACAATTAACATCACTAATTTAATTATTGCTAATTTAAATCTAGCTAATTTAATTAAATCTAAATATTAAACCTCTTAGCTATTTGGCACAGGTCAAATTTAAAACGCTTGTTCTATTTATATAAATATCAATTCAATCAACAGATTTAGTAATAATCACAACAATTATTATAATTACATTTTTATCATTTAACTCATTGGTGAATAGAATAAAAATCGCCGACGCCTTTCTAGATATAGCCTGAAGAAAGAATGGAAACGAATGATTTAAATATCACCAAATTCAATAGATCAACAATCAAACAATATGAATCCCAATATGTGATCTAGATAGAACTTTTAATTATAAATTTGCTATAGATTGACCAAATCTTATAAAAACAAAAATCACATTAATGGAGAGTGTATTTAAAACCCACAGCATAATTACAATAATAACAATATAAAGAATTCAATAAACCCGCATAAATATATAAATACCATTTTTATGGTAGGGGAATTTATTGTCTCTGAAAAAGCTAATAACAAATCTAACAGGGATTCAAACATGAAAAAAATCACACGAACACTCGTATTATCTTCGATCTCGATTGGACTGCTTTCATCTTTTGCTTTCACTTCTCAAGCAGCGCCAATTCAAGTTAATCAAGCGTCAGCCGAACAGAACATACCTCAAATCACCTACGATACGATCATCGGTGAAAATGGCGTCTTTATCGATCTAGAAACCGACAATTTCATCCTCAAACAACAAGAGTGGTACCAAATCCAAGCTTATGTTGAGGGAGCACTGGCACTGCCTGTCACAGAAACCAGCATGAAGTCGGCTTTTAGCATTCCTAACGACATCCCTTTCTCTAACTTCCAAGCCTTAGTTCAGCAGTACTCAAATATCCATGACACCGCGTTCTACTGGAAAAAGGACCTGTACCCAAGCATCGTTAACCTATCACTAAGCCTGGCTAACTACGCGCAAATTAAAGATTACATGCTTAACCCTTTGAGCGACGCCCTCAATGAGATGTTGGCAAAGGCATTCTCACCGTTGCCAGAAGATATCGAAGCCGTTGAACGTAATCAAAAAATGGCGATTGCTTACCTGAAAAGCCTGCAAAACTTTTCATTGAGATACCAGCAAGAGGTGTCCGATGTGGGTGATAACTTGTTGGACTTCTCTGCGCAGCTAGACACGCAAAAGCTACAGCTTGAAGTGTTAGAAGGCACACATAACGGCTATCTAACGGATGATGGCAGTGCACTTCAACAGCAAGTAAACGACATCAATGCCCGAATCGCGCAACTCAACAAAGACTACACTCACTACGTCACGGTTGCTTCTACCGCCGTTACCTACGCATGGTTCCCTTTGGTCGCCGTGCCAATCATGGGCGTCTACGGAGATAAAGCAGAGAAAGCACGTAAGCTTCGCAATGAACTGCAAAATGAAGTTAAAGATTTAGAAGAACAATTGTCTTACACACAAAAGGTATATAACTCTTACCATCGCTCTTCAGAAAGCATTGATCTTATATCTCAGCAAATTGAAGATGCTATCCCACATATTAATAAGCTGAAGTTAAATTGGCAGAAAATGAATACCGACTTCACATCACTGCTCGCAGCATTGGATGAAGCTCAAAACAATGCCGATATCATGAAAGACGACGCAATGCTTGGTGCTATCGGTGCATTAGCCAATACATCGGTTGCAGAAATGAACTGGAATAACATCAGCGAGAAAGCCAAGGCATTTGCAAATAATGCTTATATTCAAGAAATGGAGTAGTCCATACCCATCGATAAATAGCTCGGTAAAGCGACGCCTCGCTATAAGTTAAACCAGCAAGACCAATAAAAAAATAACAACAGAACCCCACGCCTTATGAAAAATAAGGTGTTGGTTTCTGCTACCCAAAATTTGGCTAATACTCATTTCGACAGGACATTAATATGAGAATTCTACCGATTATTATTTCTCTTTCATTATCTCCACAAGCTTTTGCTAGTGACTGGCTAGAGCTTAATAACTTGCCTAATTCCACCGAATACCCTACTTGGGTTCAATCTGCTTATTCCGATGTCGATGTTCTCTCTCGCTCTACATCTGATCTCCACATCAACCTCAGTGACTGGATTGCGGAGCAGAACCTCTACGTGACTAAACCCTCAAAGATCGTCGTTTTTGCCGATACTATTGAGGTTCCAGAAAACTTCAACTTGGTAGTGAATAACCAAAACATTCTCATTTTTGCCCGTAAAATTGTCGGTCAAGGAGCCCCAACTTTCGTTCTCGGGCAACAAGGCGCGGCGGCATCAGTAACTGTAATAGCAGGAGAGATCGAAACTCCGATTAATGTCCTCGCCTTCCAAAACGATGGCAGCATCACACGAGATGCCCTTTCTGCAGAAGACGGCGATGGAACCTCTGTGGTACTAGCAGGTGAACACTACCGCAGAACCACCATCGACTCGAACATTACAGGGCAAATGAAACTGGCGACCACACCTTTTACCGACATTGTTAACCGCTCTTTTGATATGGCTGCCAGCTTATTCGACACCAACCTAGAGCTTAGCCTCGAACTGATTAACTGGATTGAGCAGAGTTTACGTCACGCCGGCTCTGTGGTGGAAGATGACCCTATCCTTTCAGACCTGTACCTACAAACCGTTGCCTTTAAACAGTTCATTAGTTTCAGCACTAAAGAGAGTAACTATGTGCCTTATCTCGACAAGGTGCTCTACCAAGGCAAATACGAAGCGTACCTGAATGCAATGATCGCGTATCAAGCACAGTGGGATATCATTCAAGACAGAAGTACGGTGATCGAAGACAAGATTGAAGCTGCGAAGTTAGCACTCGATAACATTGAAGACGTTCTCAGAGCACAAGACTCGATCATCACTCAAACCCAATCTAACATAGACAAAATAGGCGACAGCCTGACCGAAATCGACAGCCAATACAAAGCTCAAGAACTTGTGACACTGAGTGCAAGAACCACTTACTTAGTCGGTGTAGAAAACTGGAAAACTCAGCAAGAGCTCAATGCAGCATTGGCTATCTTCAAAGCCATCGCAGAGATTGGCAGTGCCGTCAGCGGTGTGTTCACAGGAAATCTATCTGGTGTGAACGACCTCACCGAGCAATTGGCTAAAACGCCAGAAGCACTGGATAAAGCGAAAAACTTAGTCACCAATATCAAGACAGTCACGGGGATCATTGATAGCGTTACCAAGACTATTTCGGGCATCGCGCAGCTCACCGCCGATGTGAAATCGACCATCAAACTTCATAAAATCTCCGAAGCGATGGATGGCTTTGACTTTAATATTCCGACTTTGAATGAGAGTAATCTGGCCTGGGATCTGATGATCACCGAGATCCGCAGTAACTTAAGACTTGCTGATAGCTTGGGAATTAAAGGCGCGAGACAATACCTAGTCGAACTTGAAAAACAGGTGCTATTAGGCAAAGCAATTAACACCACTCAGCTTAACTTTGCACAAGAGCAAGCCAAACTCGTCGACCTATTATTGACCAAGAACGTCACCGCTAATCAACAGCAAAGATTGAGTGACGCCATTGAGAGTTATCAGGTAGACAGCGAAGGTTTCGACTCCATCGAGCGTGAGCTGTCGCGAGTGCTAATGCACTTCAAACGACCAATGTATGTGGCTTTATCTAACTATGTTCAGGCATACGAATACTGGGCGTTGAAACCAAGTGAGATCACACCTTCGCTGAATAAAAGTTACTTGGACTACCAGTTTGACCTCGCGTCCATAGAAAATGAGTATGTGAATGCACTCTCTTCATTCCAGCCAGCACCACAAGACTTCACTATCGACAACTACACCATCTCTAGCCCAGAGCAACTCGATAGCTTCGCAACCACTGGCGAGTTGAACTTCACAATTCCATTAGGGCAGGCACAACTATGTTCATTCGACCGAGTTAGACTCTCTACAGTACGTGTGTTCTTAGAAGGGGAAAACTTACCTTATGGCAAGCAGTTCAACCTTGGAATATCGAGTTCAGGTAACTATGCCGACCGCTATCAAGATCAGGATTACCAATTCAGTTCTAATCCGGTCGCACGGGCGTTTTACTACCGCTTAGATGATCCAACCACCAATGACGTTAGCATCATCACCGATGGCGCAGTGGCGAATAGGTTCGAGTATGCGTACTTCCAACCAACTCCATTCTCGACATGGAATGTCACCCTCAACAACTACGATGAGGCAGACCAAGCCAACAACCAATACCTAAAAGATGTCGAACAAATTAGGGTTGAGTTCTTAGGCAGTGGTATCCCGAATGGCAACAGTTGTTCTAACTGAAGTGAGAAATAACCAAGCTATCTAATAGCCATAAAAAGGCCGACATCTTGTCGGCCTTTTTGGTTTTATTCGATTAACTACTTAGCGTTTGGAGTCTAATCCATCAAGCTCTTCGACTTAATCGCTTTCTTAGAAAGTTCTTTGGCAAAGGCTTTAATATCAGCTTCAAACTCATCAACGCTTTGGCGGATTTCATCCAGTTGAACCGTCTGCATCACTCGGTTTTCCATTACGATTTGGCCGTTAACAATGGTGGTGTCGATGTTGCTTGGGTTCGCTTGATAAACCAGGGTCGCGTATGGGTCGTAACTTGGCATCATGTTCGCCGATTGTGTCTCTACAATCACGATATCCGCTTTCTTACCCGCTTCAAGAGAACCGATTTGGTCTTCCATGTGTAGGGCTTTTGCGCCACCTAATGTCGCCATCTCAATCACTTGTTCAGGAATAATGATGGTACGGTCAGAATGCTTTAAACGTTGCATGTTGGCTGCGTAGCTTAGAGTACGCATGATATCGACTTGGTTAGAGCTCATTGGGCCGTCTGTTCCCAAGCCGATTCGCATATCAGCACGGTACATATCCCACGCAGGTGCAATGCCTGTCGCCCCTTTAGCATTGGCCATTGGATTGTATGAGATACCCGCATCAGCTTGTTTCAATAGCTTTTGGTCATTCTCTGAAAGGTGGATACCGTGAGCAATCACTACGCGCTCGTCCAGTACTCCAATTTCATCCATGTATTCGACTGGCGACGTTGCCTTAGTTTCGTCTTTGATACGCTTTTCTTCATTCGGGAATTCAGCAACGTGAATCAACACAGGCACATCGTATTGAGCCGACAGTTTATTGATTTCTTGCAGTTTATCTTTGCTCACGGTGTACACCGCGTGTGGCGCATAAGCGGGTGTGATTAACTCATCGTTTTTGTACTGCTCAATAAAACCTTTAGCATACTCAATCCCGCCATAAGGTTCTATCAACCACCGGGAACTTAATCACGGTTTCGCCCAGCACAGCACGCAAACCAACTTCTTTGGTCGCCTTGGCCATTTCGTCCATGTGGTAATACATGTCGGCATAAGTAGTTACACCGCTTTGTGCCAATTCGATAGAGCCAAGCTTAGTCGCGTTGTAAATCAGTTCACGGCTTAGCTTTTCTGCTTCTAGAGGAAAGAAGTAAGCGAACAAGCGGTTCGAAATGCCCTCTTCGCCTAAGCCACGAAACGCAATCATAGGTAAATGGTTGTGCGCGTTCACCATGCCCGGCATAACAATCCCATCTTGAGCATCAATCACCTTTTCAGCACGGTACTGAGCAATCAAATCCTCATTGCCCACCGCGATAATCTGGTCGTCTTTTACCACTACCACACCATCTTCAATCACATCCATTTCAGAGTTGATTGTTAGAACCTGTCCATTGGTTATGATCAGATCGGCGTTGTATGTTTGCGTCGCGACTGTCGAACCACAGCCTGCCAGTAGAACTGCGCTGATGGTGCATGCCAAGCTTTTAAGCGTCATTGCTAAACCTTAATGTTGTGCGTGTAATAAATATAGAAGTCTAATATTAGCTTCTAGCTTTGATAAAAATGACGGAATTGAATTTTTGCCGATACTATAACGCTAACTTTAAATAAAATGGCATACCTAATCGAGCCAAATTCAAGATAAATAAGTTATTGCACAACAGGTCACAAAAGTAGCTTTGCACATATGCTCACTCAAATGCACAAACAAAAAAGGCCCGCAATCGCAGACCTAAATAAACCTTCAAATACCGTTAGCTTTTCACACCACACCCTTTAATCACGAGTTGGGTAATGAACTCAGCGGCATCTTCATAGTCTTTATCATCGAGCTGGCCTTTCTGCATTACGCTGCAAATCTGCCAGCCAAAATCGGCGTAGGTTTGGGTGGCTGCCCAAATGGTAAACATCAAGTGGTGTGCGGGGACATCGTCCATTAGACCTTGCGCCGACCAAGTTGAGAACTTATCGAGGATCATCTGGGATTGTTTATACAGCTCGTCACCGATCTCTTTTGGTAACACTTTCGCGCCAGACATCACTTCATTGGCAAACACTTTAGAGGCGTGTGGATGGTCGCGAGAAATGATCAGCTTGGTTTGAATATACTGAGACAAGGCTTCAACAGGATCGCTGAGTTCTTCAATCGGACGAGACGCTTCTAGTAAGGGCTGAGTGACGGTTTCAAGCACAGCGTTGTAGAGCTTATCTTTAGAGCTGAAATAATAGAATACGTTAGGTTTGGGAATGTCGGCCGCTTTTGCGATATCGGCCATTTTTGTTGCGGCATAACCATGAGTGGCGAATTGTTCACACGCGACTTCGATGATTAAATCTTGATTCTTTTGTCTGATCCTAGACATATTGCATCCTTTACAGCTCGTTACTGAAATCATAGTAATCAACGTGCTTCATTAGTCCAGAAGATAATTACAGAACTCAAGGTCACAGCATTGATAACAATAAAATGGTCGCTCTATTTGTTAAGAAGCGACCATTCCATACCCTGCGTTTGAACTGTCCAAATTAAAGAATCAATATCGCTCTGAAGTCATTCACGTTAGTCAACGTCGGGCCCGTGGTAAGAAGCACATCGACTTGCTTGAAGAAATCGTAACTGTTGTTGGCATCGAGGTAGTCTTGCGCTTTAAGCGACAGGCTCGAACCTTGTTGCCATGTTTGAGGTGTAATCCACGCGCCCGCATTGTCTTCCACACCATCAATCCCGTCGGTATCGGCAGCCAATGCAAATATATTGTCTTGGCCTTTGAGCTCGTTATATAGGCTCAACAAGAACTCACAGTTACGCCCACCGCGACCATTGCCTTTAACGGTTACTGTGGTTTCGCCACCAGAAAGTATCACGCAAGGCGCCTCAAATGGATGCTTATGATTGGCCACTTGCTTAGCCAGCGCAGCGTGAACCTTCGCGACATCTCGCGCTTCCCCCTCTATGCAATCACTCAACACATAAGCCGGAATGCCCAAGCCTTCAGCTTCTGCAGCAGCGGATTCCAATGCCGACATTGGTGTGGCGATAATATGGTGCTCGGCGTTTTTCCAACACGCGTCATCTGGTTTCACGGTTTCTGATTCTGGGTTGTTCAACCATTCAAATGCCGAAGGTGGTGTTTCTATTTGATAACGTTCTAAAATTGCCATCGCATCAAAACGCGTGGTGGTGTCTGGTACGGTGGGGCCCGATGCAATCACACTGATGTCATCGCCCGGCACATCTGAAATCGCCAAAGAGACGACTCTTGCTGGGTAAGCGGCCTTTGCTAGTCGCCCACCTTTGATTGACGATAAATGCTTACGCACACAGTTCATCTCATCAATAGCCGCGCCAGATTTAAGCAGTGCTTTATTGATTTGTTGCTTCTCTGCAAAGCTGATGTCACCACCGGGCAGACTTAACAAAGCAGAGCCGCCGCCAGACAATAGGCAAATAACCGTATCGTCAGCGCTCAAGTCACTCACCAATTGCAGCATACGTTGGCTTACTTCTAAGCCCATCGCATCCGGAACTGGGTGCGCCGCTTCAATCACCTCAATATGTTCGCAAGGGGCGGTGTGCTCATAACGAGTCACCACCAGGCCTTCAAGGTCACGCAACGCAAGGTCTTGTTGTTTCTTTGCCTGCCAAACCGCTTCAAGCTCAGCTGCCATTGATGCGGCTGCTTTTCCTGCTCCTATCACCACAGTTCGCCCAGCTTGGTTAGCAGAGCGATAAAAAATGTCTTGAGGAAGAAAAGGTTCGATGTGATTTTTAGGTAGCGCCTGATTAACAGCACTTGAGAAAAGGGTTTGCAGAAACTGCTTAGCATCAATGTCCATCAGCCACTCCTTAGTTGACGGAGAAAAAAAGAACCCCGATACAAGGCTAAAGGGTGCCTGCTAAGATCAAGTTGGAAAGGAACAACTTCAACCTCTGCCTCATATCAGGAACGCGTATAAAAGGAGACGAAACTACGCGATTTATAAACAAACTGTTTGAAACTGGTGGGCTAGCTCATCGATGTGCTGTCGAGGAGTAAAGTAGATTCACTATTCGACATTACATGCGATGCCAGCCCGTATTCATCATTAAAACGAGGTTAACGAATCGAGTGGTCAGAACGCTTCTCTATTGCTTGGATAAGTGCAGAGTGGTCCCAGCCTTCACCGCCCATTTCGGCACACTCGCCAAACAACTCTTGAGCATTAGCCGTATTTGGCAGTGCAACCCCTAGCTCTTGTGCGCCCGTTAGCGCAAGGTTAAGGTCTTTCTGGTGTAGTGAGATTCTAAAGCCAGGGTCGAATGTGCCTTCAACCATACGCTCGCCGTGCACTTCCAGGATCTTAGAGTTGGCAAAGCCGCCCAATAGTGCCTGACGTACACGTGCTGGATCAGCACCGGCTTTTGAGGCAAATACTAAGGCTTCGGATACCGCTTCAATATTTAGAGCAACGATGATCTGGTTGGCAACCTTACACGTTTGGCCAGCACCGTTATCACCCACCAGCGTGATGTTTTTACCCATGGTTTCAAATAGCGGACGTGCTTTATCAAAGGCGTCTTGCTCACCACCAACCATGATAGTCAGCGCTGCATTAATAGCGCCGACTTCGCCACCTGATACCGGAGCATCTAGGTATGACGCGCCACCTTCGTTGATTCGTGCGGCAATCGCTTTGGTCGCGATTGGCGAGATTGAACTCATATCGATAACCAATTTTCCAGCTGCGCCACTCGCCATTAGGCCTTGCTCGACACCGTTCTCACCAAACAGGACATCTTCCACTTGAGGCGTATTAGGCACCATTAGGATAATGACATCCGCCGCCTCTGACGCTTCTGCTGGTGAGTGGTAGACCGTTGCGCCCGCTGCCACAAGATCGGCAGGTGCTGCATTAAAGTGATCCGACAGAATCAATTCATGACCCGCTTTTTGAAGGTTACTCGCCATAGGTTTACCCATGATGCCAGTTCCGATAAATGCAATTTTAGACATGTTGTTCTCCTTAACGTTTGAGGGTTACCAGACGCAATTAACGGTACTGGTGCAGCCAACCAAGGCCTTCTGTCGTTGTCGTTTTAGGTTTGTATTCGCAGCCAACCCAGCCCTGATAGCCAAGCTCATCAAGGTAGTTAATTACGAATGGGTAGTTGATTTCTCCGGTACCCGGTTCGTGTCGACCTGGATTATCAGCCAGCTGCACGTGTGCGATTTGGCCAATGTTCTGCTGCATGGTCGGCGTTAAATCGCCTTCCATAATTTGCATGTGATAAATATCGTATTGGATAGAAAGGTTATCGCTCCCTACCTCTTTGATGATCGCTTTGGCTTGCTCAGTCGTGTTCAAGAAGAAGCCCGGAATATCACGGGTATTGATCGCTTCTATCACTAGACTGATACCTTCTGCTGCTAGCGCGTTCGCCGCGTAATGCAGGTTAATCACAAACGCTGATTGAGCGTCTTGTTGAGTGACGCCTTGCGGAACAATCCCGGCCAAGCAATTCACTTGAGTACAACCCAGTGCTTTTGCGTAAGCGATGGCTTTAGGTACACCCGCTTGAAACTCTTCAACGCGTGCAGGGTCGACCGCGATACCACGGTCGCCAGCATCCCAATCACCCGCGGGCAGGTTAAATAGCACTTGCTCTAGGTTATTAGCGTCGAGCTCTTGTTTAATCTCATCGGCATCAAAGGCGTAAGGGAAAAGGTATTCGACACCTTGAAAGCCCGCTTCTGCGGCGGCTTCAAAGCGATCCATAAAATCGACTTCCGTGAATAACATCGACAAGTTTGCAGCAAATTTTGCCATGACTCTGTCCTTATTCTTTATCTGTAAAAATCTGGTTGTTTGTAGTAAAGCCTCGCTCTATCGGAGGCTTTCCGTAGGGCTAAACCTCAGCTCTACGGATACACATTACTTAATGATTACTTGTACGCCAGCGCCGTTGGAGCATCGCCGCGGCTTTCGGCAAGCGGTTCAAATTCATTGATGGCATTGATCTCAACGCCCATCGCAATGTTGGTTACTCGCTCAAGAATCAGCTCAACAACAACCGGGACCTTATGCTTGTTCATCAGCTCTTTGGCTTGCTCAAACGCAGCGGCAATTTGCTCTGGTTCACGAACTCGAATCGCCTTACAACCTAGGCCTTCAACAACTGCGACATGGTCTACCCCGTAGCCTTCAAGCTCTGGTGCGTTCTGGTTATCAAACGCCAGTTGTACACAATAATCGATATCAAATTGGCGCTGCGCTTGGCGAATCAAACCTAGGTAAGAGTTGTTCACCAGTACATGGATGTATGGCAGGTTGAACTGAGCACCTACCGCCAGTTCTTCGATCATGAATTGGAAATCATAATCACCAGAGATAGCGACGATATCGCGATTTGGATCAGCCGCTCGGACACCCAATGCTGCTGGTGTTGTCCAACCTAGCGGGCCAGCTTGACCACAGTTGATCCAGTTACGCGGCTTATAAACATGCAGGAACTGAGCGGCAGCGATTTGCGACAAACCAATGGTGCTCACATAACAAGTGTCACGACCAAATGCCTTGTTCATCTCTTCATAAACACGCATCGGTTTCATTGGTGCTTCATCAAAATTGGTTTTACGCAGCATGGTCGACTTGCGTTCCTGACACTCACTTGCCCAAGCATTTCGGTTTGGCAGCTTGCCAGCATCACGCCACTCTTGCGCCACTTCAACCATTAACTCTAGTGCTGCCTTCGCATCAGAGACAATGCCTAAGTCAGGACAAAACACGCGGCCGATTTGGGTCGGTTCAATATCGACATGTACGAACTTGCGCCCTTCGGTATAAACATCGACAGAGCCTGTATGACGGTTAGCCCAGCGGTTACCAACGCCAAACACAAAGTCAGAGTTAAGCATGGTTTCGTTACCGTAACGGTGGGAAGTTTGTAGCCCTACCATGCCCGCCATTAAGTCATGATCATCTGGGATAGAGCCCCAGCCCATCAAGGTTGGAATCACTGGTACGCCTGTGATTTCAGCAAACTGCTGCAGCAGCTCAGATGCGCCAGCGTTAATCACACCACCACCGGACACAATCAGCGGTTTTTCCGATTGAGACATCATGGTTAATGCTTTCTCAACCTGCGCACGTGTTGCTTGTGGCTTATAAGGTTCAAGCGGCTCATAGGTATCGATATCAAACTCAATCTCAGCCAGCTGAACATCAATCGGTAGATCAATCAGGATTGGACCCGGGCGACCCGAACGCATTAAATGAAAGGCTTTTTGAAATGCGCGTGGCACTTGTGCAGGTTCCAGCACCGTGGTTGCCCACTTAGTCACTGGCTTAGCGATAGATTCAATGTCGACCGCTTGGAAATCCTCTTTATGAAGACGAGCACGTGGCGCTTGGCCTGTGATGCAGAGAATTGGAATCGAATCTGCAGACGCAGAATAAAGCCCCGTGATCATGTCCGTTCCCGCTGGACCAGAGGTACCAATACACACACCTATATTTCCTTGACTGGTACGTGTGTACCCTTCAGCCATATGGGATGCACCCTCTACGTGGCGAGCTAAGACGTGATCGATTCCTCCGAGCTTTTTCATAGCCGCATACATAGGGTTTATTGCTGCGCCGGGAACACCAAATGCGATGTCTACTCCTTCACGTTTAAGCACTTCTACCGCTGCTTCAATCGCTTTCATAATTGCCATTCGAACCTCCAGTTCAGATTGTATACAATTAAACTAACTTTTGTGTACTATGAACCATCCTCGCTATTTATCAACCCCAAAATGAAACAATTTTATTACATCACACTGCCACTTTGAGTAAGCATCAACCCTGAAAAGCTTACAATTCATTACTTTACATAAAATATCTTTACGTAAAAATAAATTCTAAAAAGACCAAATGATAAATAAATATTAAATACCCTTTGCTTGTTTACAATTTATGCAATATAAATATCCTTAAAAAGAGTATTTTGTATACAAAGTGGCATCGTATTGTTCAAAGGAGACAACAATGATGAATGACGTAAAAGAGAGAGAAGAAGTACAATGTATGCAGGTACTCGGGAATATGGACAACCCCGAGTACAAAGAGATCTTGTCTAAAGATGCATTAAAATTCTTAGAAGCTCTCGTCAATAAGTTTGGAGATCGCCGTCATGCCCTGCTAAGTGACCGCGACATAAAACAAGCTCAATATGACGAGGGAGAGCTACCCAATTTCAGAAAAGACACCATTTCCATTCGCCAGAATAAAGAGTGGAAAGTGGCAACGCCGCCGCCAGAATTGCTGGATCGCCGAGTAGAGATCACCGGGCCTATCGAAAGAAAGATGGTGATCAACGCGCTAAACTCAGGCGCGAAAGTCTTCATGTGCTGCTTTGAAGATGCGTCTTCTCCTACTTGGGCCAACATGGTCGAAGGGCAAATCAACCTAAGAGATGCCAACCTTGGCACCATTAGTTATTTCGATGAGAAGAAGCAGAAGCGTTACCAATTAAACGACGATCCTGCACTGCTGATCGCACGCCCACGAGGGATCCACCTTCCTGAGCAATCCATCCAATTCAACAATCAGCCTATCGGCGGTTGCTTGATGGACTTCGCCTTGTACTTTTTCCACAACTATCAATCACGTGCACAACAAGGCTTAGGCGTTTACTACTACATTCCAAAGCTAGAAAGCATGGAAGAAGCACAATGGTGGGACGATATTTTCAGCTTCACCGAAAACTATTTCCATGTACCCAAAGGCACCATTCGTGCGACAGTATTGATCGAAACGCTACCAGCCGTATTCCAAATGGAAGAGATCTTGTACGCAATGCGTGATCACATCGTTGCGATGAACTGTGGCCGTTGGGATTACATCTTCAGCTATATCAAAACGCTGAAGAACCATAAAGACCGCATCCTGCCAGATCGTCATGGGATCGGCATGGATCAAGAATTCCTTAACGCTTACAGCCAACTGTTGGTACGCACTTGTCATGCTCGCGGCGCACTGGCGATGGGTGGTATGTCAGCCTTTATTCCAGCAAAAGATCCGCAAGAAATGGCGCGTGTGACTGCCAAGGTAATCGAAGATAAACAAAGAGAGTCTCAAAACGGCCACGATGGCACATGGGTCGCGCACCCTGCGCTGGTTGATTTGGCAATGTCGATATTCGATAAGCACCTCGATGGTAAAGTAAACCAAATGGATTTCCAAAGCCCAGAGCATGTAATCAATGCAGACTTATTGCTGAAACCTTGTGAAGGTAGCCGCGATGAAGCGGGCGTTCGTAAGAATATCCGCATCGCGCTGTATTACATCGAAGCTTGGATCCAAGGCTACGGCTGTGTACCTATCTACGGCCTTATGGAAGATGCCGCAACCGCTGAGATCTCAAGAGCCAATATCTGGCAGTGGATCCACCACGGGGTAACACTCGATGATGGCCAAACCTTTACCAAATCACTATTCCACTCTTGGCTTTACCAAGAGCTAGACACGATAAAACATGAAGTCGGAGACTCGCGTTATACAGCAGGTCGATTTGAAGAGACAGCCGATCTTTTCTATCAACTTTCTACAGCCGAAGAGTTCGCCGCCTTCCTAACTTTACCCAGCTATGGGCTATTACAAGAGTCCAGTTAGGACTCTTGTACCGAACTGAATCAGTCGATGATATCCACAACAAGAGTAATGATTGGCTGACTTAGCTTGGTACACGGCCCCTTGAAAAACTAGGAGATAACATGGGAAGTTTGACTCTACAACAAGCGTTAACCATCATTGATGGCACCTTAAAAGCAGGAAACAAGATCCACACTGAGCCTTTGACGGTCGCCGTCTTAGACAGCGGTGGCAAGCTGATTTCTTTGCAACGTCAAGACGGCTCTAGCATGATGCGACCAGACATCGCGATTGCTAAAGCGTGGGGGGCACTCGCACTGGGCTGTTCCTCTAGAAAGCTCGCCCAAGATGCTGACAACAGGCCTGCATTTATCTCCGCCGTAAACGTACTCGCACACGGAAACATGGTGCCAGTGCCAGGGGGCCTACTGATTCGAGATAAGGATAAAACGGTACTGGGCGCGATTGGGGTCAGCGGTGACATTTCAGACATCGACGAGAGCTGCGCCATTAATGGTATTGGTTGCGCAGAGCTGTTCAGTGACGAGATGCTACAAGCTTAATTCACTGTACTTGAATTTCTTAAACAGGAACAAAAAGCCGAAGCTATTAGGCTTCGGTTTTTTTATTCATACGTTGCGCCAACAACGCTAACGAACAAACGCCACTAAGCGCGCCCATTTAGCGTCTTCCTTCAATTTATTAGACAGCCAGTAATCAACACTAAACGATCCCGCGCCAAGTACCGCTAACGCTAGATACCCACCAGCAACAGAGACGTTTTTGTAGAAGTGAATCATTTGCCCCGATGAACTTGGGTCGAAGTGAAACATAACACCAGAAACCAAAGAGAAAAGCGCAATCGAGAACGCTGTAAAGCGAGTCATACACCCAGCTAGAATCGCAAGCCCACCACCGAGTTCAAGCAAGATAACCAAAGGCAACAAGTGAGCGCTGACTCCTTGAGAAGCCATGTATCCCGCCGTTCCTTCATAGCTAAATAGCTTTCCCCAACCCGCTTGAATAAACAAGTAAGCCAATAAAATACGAGCGAAAAAAGTCAGTGTGTCGTTCAATCTAGTGTTCATAGTTCTAAGCCTTGATAAGTTTCATTGCCGATAGGTTATTCGGCTTAGCATTAAGATGATAACGAGAAAAATAGAACAACTTGTTTGAAATTTTAGTAGACATACTTGCATACAAATTACTGGCTAAATCCGAAGATTCAACAACCTCAATGCTGATACCATTGGCTTAAATTCATTGAAACACTTGTCCCATTTTTATTGATTTTATGAAGACTTTGAAGAAAACACTGCCGCTCGATACTTTACAAATATTGGATGTTCTACAACGTGAAGGGACTTACTCGTCAGCCTCTGCGCACCTCAATCGATCCGTATCTGCATTAAGCTATCAGATTCAAAAGTTGGAAGACGAACTCGGTATCTTGATCTTAGATCGATCAGGGCACAGAGCCGTGTTTACTCAAGTCGGTAAAATGTTGGTGGAAAATGGTCGACAATTGCTAACGGGATCAGATGAACTCATAACCCAAATACAACGTTTCTCAAGTGGTTGGGAAAGCGAACTGTTTGTTTCTTATGACGGTATTATCGGGCAAGACATTGCGTTATCACTAATCGCTGATATGGCAACGGAGTGCAGCACGCAACTGTATGTCCAAGAGGATATTTTGTCAGGAGGCTGGGAGGCGTTAACCACAGGAAAAGCAGATATTCTTATCTCATCGATGCCCAATATCGAGCTACCGAATACCGTGAACAGTAAAACCATCGGCAGGGTAGAAATGATCTGGGTGGCCGCAAAAAATGCACCCATTTTAGACGAGAAAAATCCACTCAGTGAATCCACGCGACGTGAACACACAATCATCGCGGTTGCCGATACCGCTAAGTCAGCGCCTAAAATCACCAAGAATATCTTGCTGAATCAAAAAACCAGTACGGTCAGTTCAATGAGTAGTAAGTTGACGGCAATTCAACGTAATCTTGGTATTGGCACTCTACCCAAGCAATTAATAACATCCGAGTTAGAAGACGGAAGTTTAGTGGAAATTGGCCACGCAAGAACCGTTGATATCGTGCTCGCGTGGCAAATAGGCAATATGGGGAATGCAAAAACACTCGCTTTGAAAAAGTTAGAAAAGTGCTGGAGAGCATCAGCTCAAATTCACTAGGCCTATCCCCTATCCGGGCACTCTAGATATCTATTTATCTCTTCCAATGAATCGGCTTTGTTGAATACTCTCACCGTCGGGATTCGTTACTTTAAACTGGTAAACTCTCGGGATATTACCTTTGTAGAAAAATGCTCGTCCATTCTCAGTTGTTTCTTGTACTTGTTGGCCTCGAATGTTGGTGGTCACTTGAGCATTAGCAAGGCGTTTACCATCTTGGTAAGCCGTCACCACCACTCCATTATGTTGCTCGAAAATCGACATTTTCAACTCGGCATGAGATGCAAATGAGGCTGCGAACAGTGCTGTGCTAAGGGCAAATTTAAATTTCATTTCAGTAATCTCTGTATTGTGGGAATACGAGAAATATACGGATGGGGACTCTCTATTGATAACGGGAAGTCTTAAATAGGATGTCCTAAATTATTGAATTACATCGATGGAACTTGTTCTATTTTCTGGTTCAGTGTCGCCCCAAATTAACCGACACAAAATTACAGACACAAAAAAACCGAAGCCCATCACTTCGGTTTCAAATCAAATTAAGCTCGTTCAGTTCACTGAGTTCAGCAAGCCGATTACTCGTAAGCACTCAACCATGTTTTTAGCAGCTGGTTAGTATTCTTCTTCTGGCTAGCAGACAATGATTTAACCAATTTTTTTTGCATTTCGACATGTTCAGTCATCATTTCATCGATCAGAACTAGGCCATCTTTGGTCAGTTTCACACTCACGCTTCGTCTGTCTTCCTTACTGTGCTCTCGACTTATTAACCCTTTGGCTTCCAGTTTATCAAGACGATTGGTCATCGCGCCTGACGTTAGCATCATTGAGCCAATCAGCTCTGAAGGCGTCAGTCGATATGGCTTTCCAGAGCGTCGTAAGGTCGCCAATACATCAAACTCGCCCAACTTCATGTCGTACTTTTTATGCAGGTCGGCAACTTGCGTTTCCATATACTTGGCAATACGCATAATTCGGCCCATCATTGCCATAGGCTCAGTTTCTAATTCGGGCTTTTCCTTTGCCCATTGCTCTACAACGCGGTCGATAGCATCCATTTGCAATCTAGCTCCGTTATTAGTCTGATTACTTTAAACTAGTTTAACATAAAGATACTTTACAACCACTAGTTCTCAGTATACAGTTCACACAATAGTTATCTTAACGTAAAGATATTTTAGATGAACATATTATTAGCAATGATTCCCGCATTCTTCTGGGGAACAACTTATGCAGTGACGCAATTTACGCTACAGGAGTGGCCACCACTATTACTAGGTGCTTTGCGTGCATTACCTGCTGGTTTGTTATTGCTAGCGGTAAAACCGACACTGCCGAAAAAAGGCGAGTGGCAAATCATTTTCACTCTAGGCCTGATCAACATCGCGACCTTCTTTGGTTTGATCTTCGTGATGGCACTAACCCTGCCTTCAGCGATTTCAGGCGTGGGGATGATCTCTGTACCTGTGTTCGCAATGATCTTCCATTGGGTAGTGAAGAAACAGCGCCCGCATTTGATTCAAGCCTTGTCAGGTATTGGCTTGATCACCTTAGCTTGGATTCTATTCAACCCAAGTCAAATCGCATTGAACCCTATCGGTTTAGGCGCCATGTTTGCCGCTATCATGTGTATCGTTATCGGCAGCAGCATTACCAAATCACTGGGTAATCGCATGCACTGGTGGAAGGTACTCACATGGCAGCTCATTCTGGGCGGTACGATTTTGTCTGTCGCGTCTGGCGTTCATGCCTTCATCGACCCACAGCCTTATGTTAACGCTGTCACTCATTTCGATACTCGTAATGCGATGGGCCTATTGTGGGTGATTGGGCTAAACACGGCACTTGGTTACGGCATGTATGTGTGGTTGCTGCAACGTATGTCTGTAGTTGATTTCACCTTCGGTGGCATCGCTAACCCAGTAGCAGGTATCGTTACAGGTATGGTGTTGATGGGTGAATCATTCACTGCAGTCCAATACTCACTAATGACAGGCATGATCGTGATGTCGCTGCTACCGCAACTTATTCTTGCAGTCAGACAATCCAAGCAAGTTAAGCCTGTTACTCAATAGTAATCGCATACAGAAAATACCTATTCCAGAGCCCAACAAACCCGCCGAGTGCGGGTTTTGTTTTATTAGCATCACATCCATATAAGTTTTCTATTTGTTCTCAATCTGTTACCAACTTATGATTAAAGAACTCATAATCATTCGGTGCTCCTTATGGCAAAAGATCTATTCTCGAACTTAGATTTAAATTTACTTCGCACTTTTATCATTCTTCATCAAGAAAGGAACATGCGTAAAGCCTCCGAGCGCCTATTCGTATCTCAACCTGCGATAAGTAAAGCTCTACAACGATTGCGCGATCATTTCGACGATGAACTATTTGTCAAAACGCATCACGGCTTACGTGCAACTGAACACGCAAATATGTTGGCTGAGAGTATTTCACCTATCTTGGATGACCTATCCTCGGCACTCAATAATAGTAATGAGTTCGATCCTAGTGAACTACGCGGTCCATTGAAATTAGCTTTGTCTCCATTTCTTTTAAGTTCACTATCTAGCAAGTTGTTCAATGCAATTCGTTCTCAAGCTCCACACGTTCAAGTTCAGCTATTAAATTGGTCTAAAACAACGATGTCAGACATCATCAATGATGAAGTTCTGATTGGCTTCAATTATGAAATTAACCACGCCCCAAAAGAACTATTACAACAGCCGATCGCACAAGACAGCTTTAAGGGCTATCTAAGAGAAGGGCATCCTTACCAGAAAGATTTCATTGAAATCAAAGATGGTGTGAAGTTTGAACTGGCGACGATCATTGCTATAGACTGGAATTCTCATCAAACAATTGCTGAAAAAATTCTAAAAATCAAAGGGCTTGACGCCAGAATAGGCTTTCGCTCCGAGCTTCCATCAGCAGTTATCGACGTAGTGCAAAACTCCGATATGATGTTTCCTGCCTCGAAGTTTTTAGGAATAGAGAAGAAAACCTCTTTACGAGCTATCGATATCTTGTTTGATAACAAAGATATTAACCCTGTCGTTTGTGCTTATTTTCATCACAAGAATCGAAACAGCCCAACAACTCTATGGCTTAAAAAGATACTTGATAACCTTATCAATAATAACCAGTAGTTATCAGCGTCTTTACTTTCCTTTATTAATAACTAAACGTTAATGCCTCTATTCCTTTAAGGGATTAGAGGCTTTTTTGCTCAATCCATATACTTCTCTCATCGGCTAGGAACGCCACATAACACTGCAAGAAGCAACTTAAGTTCCTAAACAATTATTTGAGAGTAAACCATGAAACTAAAATTACTGAGCACTGCTATTGCGGCCACATTCCTTGCAGGTTGTTCTTCTTCTGGTTCAAGTGATAACGGCGGCGGTATTGATCCACAAGACGGTATTGCTGACGTTACATACTTCCAAGGCGAAAACCTACAAGCAGCAATCATTAGTGGTGATGAAGGTAATTACCAAGCTAATTTATTGCAAGGAAGCAATGGTAATACGGTCATTCGCTTAAATGGTACAACCTATGTAACCAATGGTGATGAAGTAAAAAATGCTCAAGGTGAAACCATTGGCCATATACAAAAAGAAGGTTCAGAGCTTATCTTTCATGGCAACAATGGTGGAGAAGCAGTACTTAAAGTTGAAAATGGCCGTTTAATTATTTCTGAAACGATAAAACCAGCCCCACAACTACCACCTAAAGATGATGATTCATGGGATGGAGATCATGGCTGGGATGTCACGAAACCTGCTCCAGAATTACCACCTAAATGGGATGGCGATGAAGGACACACAAACCCATTTATACCAGTGACAATTAATGGTGTTGATTATGTTATTGATACAACAACTAACTTAGTCACAATTGATGGTGTTGTTGTTGGTGGAGCTGAATATGATGGAAAAGGTCGAATCGTATTTACTGATTTCTCTACTGGCGAAACTATGCAAATTGGAAAAGACAGCAACGGTAATATTACCATCATCAGAGGTGATGTAGATAATGGATGGGGTTGGGTAAACCCAGATAACGACTTACCTGAATTTGATGGCGGTTGGGATAATCCAAATAAACCTTACACTGTCGAGTTTAGTAAAGAACACCAACAAGCTTACGTGTACAACGAAGAGGGTAAAACGGTATTAATTATTGAGCCAGGTGATACTCATGGATCGTTTGAAGTTCGACTAGGTGCCATGAACTCTGACGACGTTTATGTTATTTATCAAGACAATCGTGGGGAATGGGTAATTGATTGGGAAAAATCAAGCATTGATGGTGAATGGGGAGTATCTCCTGATTCTGAAAAACAACTACCACCAAGCTTAAATGACCAACTGATTACTAGCATTGAATCTGGACAAAATACTGACGGCTCAACATGGATTAGTATTAATGACAAAGCGGTAAGTATTATTATTAATGACGGGAAAATTGTTGATGTAAATATCTCTGATAAAGCAAAGAAAGTAATTGCTGAACGTATTGAGCTTCGCTCAGATTTAAATGCAGAGCAAATTCGTCAAAAGGCACAATCTCTATCTCAAGAACAACGTCAGCAAATTAAGCAAGCTGTAAAAGACCGTGTTAGTCGCAGCTAATCAAAGACAATAAATATAAAAGCAAAGGAGCCGCTTATTAGCGGCTCCTTTTTATTTGAGAGTTGGGAACACGATGAAACGACTATTAATCACTTTATTGATACCCCTTGCCGTATGTGCAAACGACCATCAATTACAAACATTAAATTATCATGAGCCAAGCTTGAGCTTTCAAACAGCTAAAGCTGGAGACAACTGGATAGGTACTGTATCTGGAGTTATTCAAGCAACTGAAGAGATCAACGTCAGTGCAGAAATTGACTCGGAAGGTTACCTAGAAATAGGAACTGGTTACGGCTTGATGCTGGGTAACTTTTACACTGAAGCTTTCGTGAGTTATGGCCGAGCAGACCTTATCGATATCTACGATATCGGCTTATTTGGTGGCACCGCCATCACGAACAATATTATGGTGTTTGCGAACACATCGCATGAATGGCGCGATGTTTCTTTATCCCTCATAGATATGACAGATAGAGAATGGAAAAACACTATCGGGACAAGTTACTCTCCCAAGGAGTTTATGAACTTTTCCTATTCATTCAGCCATGATCGCCAATTAACGGGTTCAAAAGGTTATTACAACAGCCAAGACGTCACTTTTACCCTGAAACCCAAATGGGTGGAGCCTTATGTGAAATATACATTCGGTCAAAAGCGCGTTAGTCCAGGAGATGTATTTCGTTCAGATGGCAGCGTCGAACTAGGATTCAACCTTCGTTTTTAGTTTACCGTTTCGTGTGGTAGCTCTCTCCCCTTTACGATCTGTTTGAGTAAAGGGGCTTTTTGGTTTTTGCGCCCTATGAAAACCTCATCTCATGCTTTCACAATAAAGGATGAAGTGAGACTCATTTTTGAGCCTGTCGCGTATCAGATATGTCTTTTCGACTAGCATAAAGTAAGTACATCGAAACGAAACTGAAAGGTGACATCATGATTAAGTCGAAGCTGAAAGCACTTGTTTTGGCGAGCAGCCTCTTTATCTCACATCACGCACTGGCTACGGAAAACTACAATACCGAAATTCCATCAAGCATTATGACGCCGGATACGGTGCAGACAAGCATCGGCGAGCTGAACTTTAAAGACGGTGCACCAACGGCTGAAACCGCGCAAAAGCTGTATGACAACCTAGATACGCTGCGCTCAACAGAGGTGTTCCTCAATGCTATCCCAATGGCTTCGCTTGAAGCACTGCGCGTTGGTCACGCTGAAATCGGTTCAACATCATCAAACCAAGTTGTGGTGTTTGATAACTTAATGGATTCGAATCCGCTATTTCTAACCGGCAACACCGACACCGTTTATGCTTCGGTTTTCCTCGACCTTGAGAAAGATGGCCCAACCGTCATTGAAGTTCCTGAAGATATGGGACCAACGACTGTGAACGATGCGTTCTTCCGTTTTGTTACCGACCTAGGCATCGTGGGGCCCGATAAAGGCAAAGGCGGTAAGTACCTGATTCTTCCTCCAGGTTACGAAGGCGAAGTTCCTGAAGGCTACTTTGTTTCACAATCAACTAGCTACACCAACTGGTTTATTGCTCGCGGGTTCTTAAAATACGGTAAGACCGATGCCGCGGTAAAAGCTTATAAAGAGAAACTTAAGATCTACCCATTAGCGAAGAAAGATGACCAACCAAAAATGGAGTTCATCTCGGGGAGTGGCAAATCGTTCAATACCATTCATGCAAATGACGAACACTTCTACACAGAGATTAAAACCGTGCTAGATAAAGAGCCGATTTCATTCATCGACCCTGAGCTGCGTGGATTAATGTCGAGCATTGGCATTCAAAAGAACAAACCTTTTGCGCCCGATGAACGCATGAAAAAGCTGATGAAAGATGGTGTCGCGATTGGTAACGCAACGGCTAGATCCCTCTACTTCCAGCCAAGAGACAAGAAAGCTTACATCTATGAAGACCGCCTATGGAAAACAGCGTTTATCGGTAAAGATTACCAATGGTTTGTTGACCAAGGTGAAGGTGGACGCAACCTAGATGCACGATCTTACTTCTTCTATGTAGCGACAGTGAATACACCCGCGATGGCTTTGAAGCTTATCGAAAAGGGCTCTCAATACGCGCTACTTGATCAAGCAAAAGACGGTGAATATTTCGATGGTGGCAAGCACTATAAATTAAATATTCCGGCGAATGTTCCGGCTAAGAACTTCTGGTCTATTGTGGCTTACGACACACAAACACGTTCAGAGCTACAAACCAGTCAACCGCTGCCAAGCAAGAACAATCAACGTGATGATTTTATTGAAAATGAAGATGGCTCGGTTGATTTGTACTTTGGCCCAACAGCACCAAAAGGCAAAGAAGCGAACTGGATTGAGACGGTACCAGGTAAAGGTTGGTTCACGATACTAAGACTCTACGGCCCTCAAGAAGCTTGGTATGACCAAACATGGAAGCCAAGCGACATTGAAGAAGTTAAGTTGTAACACGAACCAGACTTAACTAAACAAGCTGTAGATACTAAAAAACGCGCCTTCATCGGCGCGTTTTTTTGTTGTTGTCATCATCTATATGATCAATAGCTTTCTAAGCTCTCACTTAAGATCTGCTCAATCCGTTTGACTATCGGGTGCTGATAACAAGCTCGGTGATACTGAATACCAACATCAAAAGTCACCGCTTCACCGTTGAATAAAACAGGACGTTTACTGAGCCCACTAGGGATAGAAGCCAAATCCATATCAAAGCCAACGTACACATACTGGCTTACTTGAACACATTGCAACGCAGAGGATACCGATGCAACGGTCAGCTTTTGTTGCAATACCAAGCCTGTGCGTTTTTTTAGGCGTTCGTAATAGGAGTTCGCATCCAATGACCCCATCGAAACGCGCACCGTATCAAAGCTTTCTAACTGGTTGAGGTCGATGGCTTCATTTTTGGCTAAAGGGTGAGTATCCGCCACATAAGCAAACAGCTCCAACGACCCTACTTTACGCTCCACAATTCGGTCGTTGAGCTCATTAGGGTAGCCCGACACACCAATCGCTAAGGTCCCTGCTTTAGGGAATTCAACGCCATCCAAAGACCAGTCCATCATCGAGATCTTGGGCTTAGCCTCCTCATTAGTAAGTCCCTGCAACAAAGGGACCGTAAACAGTGTGCTCAGCGGATTGGCGGCGTGAAAAACATATTCGATGTTCGAATCGTTACCAATAAACGACTGCGATATTTGCTGCGCTTGCTCTAGCTTTTCTAAAGGTTCTTTCACCACCAGTATTAGTTGAGTGGTGAACAAGGTCGGCGCATAAACACCTTTGGTTGCAATGAATAACTCATTAGCAAACAAATCTCGACAATCCGAAAGGTGGCGATTAAACGTTGCTCGGCTGATATCCAGAATATGGCAAACCTTCGCCTGAGATTGTTGCTCATAAAGCAAATCCAAAAATCGATACAGATTTAAGTCGATTGTGTTTTTCAAATGCCCTACCTCATTTCCATGCTTTGCCTTTCTAGTTCAGTATGAACGTGAACCAAATAAACCTTCAACACTCTATGCTATAAGTTTGTTGTCAGTAGCGTTTTTTACAGACGTTATCTAAATACCACTGCCCACAAGACTCCGAAGTCGAGTAAATATATCATTTGTCTTACGTTGCGGAATCATACATCCATTCGTAAAAATTAAACCTTACAAAAAATAATGACTTTATAAAAATATCAATTGGTGAAAATATTTGCTTATCAATAGTTATATTAGAGATTTAATTTCTACATTTCATTTCAATTAGAGACAAAAAGACAAATTTTTTCTCCGACTACCTCCTTATACTGTGCCACGTCATTAAGGCGCTACAAGCCTATGATTTAAAATAATTATTAATGAGTAGTCACCATGAATTCGAAGTCGCTAACTATCTTGCTTTTTGTCTCTGTTTGCTTAATTTGGGGAACCACTTGGTTCGCTATGGAAGTAGCATTGCATTCTATCCCACCTATTTTTGCTACTGCGTTGCGCTTTTTACTTGCAGCCCCTCTGCTTGCGGTATTGGCGAAAGTCTTCAACCAACCACTGCTGTTCCCTAAAGGTAAGCGCCAATGGCTGCTTATTGTTGCGCTGATGTATTTCGCGATTCCGTTTACGTTGATGATCTATGGCGAGCAATACATCTCTTCAGGTTTAGCGTCGATCATCTTCGCCAACATGCCTGTCGCTGTGATGCTGATGTCTGGCTTATTCTTAGGTCTACGACTGGCGAAGCACCAGATATTCGGTTTGATTACTGCTGTTGTGAGCCTATGTTTGATCCTTGGTAACGAAATGCAGATGGGCGGTGATGACTACTTTATCGGTACAGTTTGTCTGGGGCTCGCGGTTGCGATTCACGCGGTAATGTACGTATTGGTTCAAAAACACTGTAAAGGTATCGAGGTGCTGACTTACAACGCTGTACCAAGTTTTATTGCTGCGATTTTCTTGTTTGCTGTATCGGCAGTCGGTGAGAACGTGAATGTAGAATCTTTCACTTGGGATTCTATCTCAGCGGTCGTGTACCTAGGTTTTGTAGCGAGTGTCGGTGGCATTGTGGCTTACTTCAAACTAGGTCAGGTGTCGACGCCGTTCCAAGCATCCATTTGTTTCCTTATCTTCCCAGTGGTTGCACTGTTGATCTCTTGCTACATCAATGGTGAGGTGCTATCGGAACAGTCTCTGCTTATGATGATCCCTCTACTTTGTGGCATCCTGCTAACTAAAGCACCAAAGAGCATCTTCAAGCTACGTTCAACGCTTAAAACGGCAAGCAGTAACTAAGCAGCTAAATACTAAGATAAACCGCATTCAAACTACCCCAGAAGCTCACCATATGCTCCTGGGGTTTTGTTTAGTCCCAACACGCCTTCACAATTTACTGCCCCTTTACAGCCAACCCCTTCTCATATTGAACCGCTTACCAAGCGAATGACTTAAACATCGCAATCAACTACATTAGACTCAGCCATTATTGCCAGCTCTGGTTAATACCCTTAGTTATCTCTCCACAAAGGAATGTCATGAGTAATCCCATCAAACACATGCGTCTTGTCAAAGGTCAACCTTGTAGGGTTGAGGAACTGACGAATAACGATGATGCGTTCTTAGAACCGCACAGACATGAATACTGGGAGTTAGTATGGTGCGTGGATAATCATGGCAGTCAGAGCATTGATTTCGTTGACTACGACAATAAGATCGGCCGTATTTTCACCATTGCACCGGGCCAAGTACACCGCTCGGAGCTAGTCGGAGAAAGTGCTCGTTTACTGGTATTTACTCCTGGCTTTGTTAAAACCAATCACCG
Organism: Vibrio sp. 10N.286.55.E10; assembly: GCF_002872555.1. Taxonomy (NCBI): domain Bacteria; kingdom Pseudomonadati; phylum Pseudomonadota; class Gammaproteobacteria; order Vibrionales; family Vibrionaceae; genus Vibrio; species Vibrio sp. 10N.286.55.E10. The sequence goes on along the minus strand of NZ_MCSD01000001.1, from coordinate 102,681 downwards.
CAACACTCAGCTGGTCGATACTGTTTTTGCCATGCACCAAAGCCGCCCTCCCTATTTGGATTGCAGTGAAGAAGGCAACCGCTACTTGTTGCCTATTTTCGACATGCTGAAAGAAGAGTGCGCACGAGAAGAGAGTGACTGGGACCTAGTAGAATCACTCATGAATAGCTTTTTGCGCTACATCCTGCGCTTTGCTAGCCAATCCTCATTGAAAGGTGAAGTACGCGATAGCCGAGTGAACAAGGTGGTTGATTTGATTGAACAGCACTACATCACCCATAAACATTGTGATTTTTATGCGCAAGCGCTGTCGATAACCAACAAACGTATTAACGAAATTGTCAAAGCTGATAAAGGTAAAACCGTCACTCAATTGATCCACGACCGAATCATTTTAGAAGCGAATCGAGAACTGCTCTTCTCAACCAAGACCATCAAGACCATCGCTTTTGAACTAGGCTTCGAAGATCCGGCCTATTTCAGCCGTTTTTATCGCGGACAGATGAAAGAGTCACCGGCACAGTTTCGAAGCCGATGTGCAGATAGTGCAATATAATACGCAGATAATCCCTTTTTTAGCCTCCATTAAGTTCCGATAATGCTCCCTCTTTATTTCATCCATTTTGGTACATCCAAATTGTTGGGAGCTTATTCGAATGGCCATCAACCTAAAAACCGATCCAATATCTAAGTCTTTTTATCAATACCTATGGCCAGCGCTAACCGGCATGGTGATCAAATCTCTTTTCATAATGGGAGACGCTTGGTTCGTTGGGCATGGTGTCGGTCCTGGTGGCTTGGGCGCTATCGCTCTCACCATCCCTGCTTTCTCAATATTCACTGCAATTGCCATGATGGTTGGTATTGGTGGTGCGGCGCTGATGTCTATTGAAGTGGGCAAAGGCAACGTAACCTCTGGGCAAACTCTGTTTAATCAATCGATGTTGATCACCGCTCTATTTAGCACGGTGACCGTCAGCATTGCCTTGTATTGGCTCGATGAGATTATTGCGCTGATGGGGGCTTCTGGATACATGGCTGAGCTGACTCACGACTACCTATCGGTAATGCTGCAGTTCTTCGTGCTCTACTCGTTAGCTTGGGTTATGTCATGCTTTGTGCGTAACGATACCAACCCAAAACTGGCGACTTACGCCATGTCGATTGGTGCTGTGGTCAACCTCGTATTGGATTACTTCTTTGTCCTAAAATGGGGCTGGGGCATGAAAGGGGCCGCCTACGGCACAGCCATCGCACAGGGTGTCATCGCGTGTATTTTATTGAGTCACTTTGTACGCAAACAAGGCACCTTAACGCTGAGTTTAAAAGGTATTGGTTTTAATAAACTACCAAGTATCCTGAAGATTGGCACTCCAACTTTCTTCATTGAAGTCACAGCCGCTATGACGATCTTGCTCTTCAACTATGTACTGTTGGATCAGTTTGGTGAGAACCACATAATCGCTTATGGTTTAACAGCCAACATCGGGGTCTTTGCTCTATTTGTGATGGTCGGTATTGCTCAAGCTTGTCAGCCTATCATTAGCTTCAATCATGGTGCTAACCAGCCAAATCGCATCGAAGAAATCTTCCGCTTAGGATTAAAAAGTGCAGTCGGCAGTGGCCTAGTATTTATGGGGATTGTGTATCTGTTCGCACCTCAAATCGCAGCGCTTTATCTGGGAGCTTCAAGTGATTTGATTGGGCTATCCGTGACCGCACTCACTTTCTTTTTCTTTGGTGTGCCGCTAATGGGAATCAACTTAGTGATTGCCAACCTGTTTCAAGCGACTGCCAAACCAAAACAGGCAACACTAATATCTCTTGCTCGCGGTTTTGTGTTCGTGGCTTTGGGTATCATCATTCTGCCAAAGCTGTTCCCAGAACAAGGGATTTGGGCAAGTATTCTATTCGCGGAAACTCTAACGGCAATCGTCAGCTTTAGCATGTTACGCAGTTATAAGAAGCGCTTTGCTGACTCTTTAGAGCAACAAATCGTTTAGACGAGCGAACAGCAGAAACTAAAAAAGCTCCAATATCGCTATTGGAGCTTTTTTATTTATCTCGCGTTAGGTGACCATGACATTAGCGCCAGCTAAACATTCGTACTTCGTTGCCCTCTTCTGGCTTCTTCGGAATATTCAAAGACAGCGCCAAAGAAACGGCCGCCATTGCTGCACCAATGTAGAACACAGTCGCAGGCGAAGAGAGCCAAATCACACCGAATACAACAGGAATAACAACCGCCGCAATATGGTTGATAGTGAAAGACACGCCCGCGGTGGAAGCCATATCAGCAGGGTCGGCAATCTTCTGGAAGTAGGTTTTGATTGCTAGAGCTAGAGCAAAGAATAGATGATCGACCACATACAATGCTGCCGCCCATTCTGCACTTTGCACCAAGCCGTAACCGACAAACACACCAATCAAACCCACATACTCGAAGATAAGCGCTTTACGCTCACCCACTACACCAATGAACTTACCGATACGCTTAGCAAACAAGAAGTTAAACAGATAGTTAATTAAGAACAGTAGCGTTATGTCAGCGGCTGAGTAACCGAACTTCTCAACCATCAAAAAGCCTGCGAATACGGTAAATATCTGTCTTCTGGCACCACTCATAAAGGTCAACGCGTAGTAAAGCCAATAACGCTTTCTCAGCACCAACTTCTTATTTTGCTGGGTCTTCGTTTGAAATTCAGGGAAGCCAAAAGTCATCACAAGCACCAGAATAAAACCTAGGCCGCCAGTAATGCCATATACCCAGGCAAAGTCGAGCTTTAACTGCTCCAACATCACCCAAATAGAACCGTATGTTAGCAAAGATGCTAAGGCACCCACCGAGATCATTTTCCCTAGCATCTCTGGCGCTTCTTCTTTGCTTAGCCATTGCAGTGACAAAGATTGCTTCAGCGTTTCAAAATAGTGGAAACCCGTCGACATCAAAATGGTGGTAAGCAAAAGGCCTGTCAGCGAAGGGAATAAACCAGTAATCGCCGTGCCCACGGTCAGCATCGCTAGCGATATCAACATGAAGCGTTGCTCACGTATGAAGGCTAAAACAAACACCACAGTAAACGCTAAGAAGCCGGGTATCTCACGAACACTTTGCAGCAAGCCTATATCAGCACCGTCAAAGTTCGCTTTCTCAATCACGAAGTTATTAAGCAGAGCCATCCAGCTCGAAAACGCGATAGGTACAACAATCGAAATCAGTAATAAAAAGTTTTGCGGCGTTTTCCAGCTCGCCTTCGATGCACTCATAGCAGACAAATCCTAAATAGTAATCCAGTATCATACTCCGGTTTTATGCCGAGTAACAAATCATTAACACTTCTGAAGAGGTTAAAAGGACATGACTTTCATCGTTTGCATAGGGGAGCGTGAAAACAGCAATCGACACCTTGAAATGATGAAACATTATGTTACATTTACAACCTACTTGATCACAACCAAGTGACGGGAATGACAACCCTGCGTAACACTCCTCTCTACCACGCGCATCCCAATATCAAAATTTCATTCTAAGCCTACCTGCACTTGCAGCGTCTGCGCTTCTGACTTTTATAATAATAACTCATTGGATTAACTATGTTTCCCATCTCTCATGAGGGGAAGTGGTTTCGATTTTTAATGGTATTCATATTCCTTGGTGCTGCCATGGAGACGGATATCTATCTACCCACATTTCCCGATATATTGAACGACTTCAACACTGACGCGGTTATGGTGCAGCGCATTCTGAGCTATAACTTTATCGGCATCTGTATTGGTTCCTTACTCTATGGACCACTATCGGATCATTTTGGTCGCCGAAAGATACTAATGTTTGGTTTTAGTGTCTTTCTTGCTGCAAGTATAGGCTGCATTTTTGCTTCAAGTATCGAGCAATTATTAGCGTTTCGACTGCTCCAAGGCTTCGGCAGTTCAGCGTGTGTAATCGTTGGTACCGCAATGATCTTTGATCTGTTCGATGAAGAACCCGCCGCCAAACTGATTGCCGATCTCAATACTTTAGTGGTCAGCTTGATGGCTTTTGCACCTCTTATTGGCGGCTGTATAAGCCTCCATATGGGTTATAAAGCAAACTTTGTCTTTATCGCCATTTTAGTACTGCTTTCTGCGACCAAATGTTTCTTCTTCTTGCCTGAATCTTTGAGTAAAGATAAACGGAAGAAGGTCGCGCCTAAGCGAATAGCAAGCGACTATAAAACCGTATTGTCTTCGTCAGCCTTTTGGTACAACACGCTAGTGACGAGCTTAATTCTTGCCGCCTACATGATTTATGTTTCCAACATGTCGTTATTGTATATAGAGCAATTAGAAGTCAGCCCTGATCAGTTCCCGTTTTTCCAAATGGCAACACTGGGCACATTCGTCTTGGTGAGTTTGAACAACGCACGCTTAATCGACAGGTTTGGCATTGATAAATTAAAAAGTACTGGGCTTGGCTTAATATTTACCACCACGCTCATCTTTTTCTTATTGCCGTCTGAACAACTTAACTCACCATTCATCCTAACAGGGACGATGTGCTTATTTTCAATAGGTGCAGGGTTATCGATTGGATTGTTCTTTGCTAAATCGATGCAAGTTTTTCCAGATCTAACAGGAATCGCAGCATCACTGGTGACGGCTATTCGCCTATTTATCGTTTCTGCAGCGATTGATTTAGGCAGTAATGCGTACGAAGGGACATCGGAGTCAGTCATACATGTGATGACCGCCGTCGTTATCTTTTTAGCGGCTATCTCCTCGCTCAATTACTGGCGTCAAAGCCGATTGAAACAGGCTGAGAATATGTAGCAAGTACCTGAGTAAAGAAGGGAGTTAGCCTCCCTTCTTTATTGATTGAATGCCTTTAAAGGGCTTTATAAAAGGTTAACCACTCACCTCGTTCTAAGCCGCTAACGTTCACTCCTGTGATGCCACTCGAGGTTGTTGCGTTAGAAGGAGAGAATGAAAGGTTAACATTTTTGAATTTATCAGAAATGCTACTTTCCGTTCCTGTTTGAGAAAGAATGTAGCCCAAGTTAGTAGAGTTCCAGCTTGAGTTTCCACTGTCTTCCCATTTTTTAAGGAGTTCTTTTGTTACCAGTTGGCTGCCAACTTTAAGAGCCGGACCACTAATATTTCGGAATTGATAGTAATCCACCCCTGAAGAAGTCAGCGCAATCACTTTTTCAGCCAATACATACAAAGAGTTGATTGCCGAACTGCTCAACACCTCTTTCACTATCAAGGTTCTATTCGTGTTATCAACGATATAGAGAATGTTCGCTGTAGCAACCGCACTTATTTTGCCATCCTTCGATGTTGCTATCTTACTGATGGTGGAATCGACATCCAACTCCCCGAGTACCGTTTGCTGAATCGAGTTTGAAACCCATTCAAGCTTGTTACTGTCTAGCCCCAACAAAATTTGCTGGTTCGCTACAATATTGGCTGTTTTCAGGTTCAACTTATCAATAGTCATCTTGGTGGATAAGTTAGTTGTGTTAATAACCTCAGCCGCTAAATTGGCGCTCGAAAAATAATTCTTATAAACAATCAAAGCTTCACTTTGGTCGTAAGATGGCATGATCTGAGGCGAAGAGGACTTGAGTGCGTGGCGCCAATTATTCATCGCTAACTTGTCAGCACTTAGTAATCTAACCTCTTGCTGCGAGTAAATCGAACTACCAGTATTTTTAACTGCCAATAACGAGCCGCTTTGCAGCAGTGGAATCACTTTTGTAAAGTTATCGTTGATACATGATTGACTAGAATCAGGAGTTTCAGCAGGTTTAGGTTTCGGCGTAGGAATTGGCGGCAGCGTTCCTCCGCTTCGGCTACTGTAGCTATCAATCTTAAACGCCTTTGCACCACTATTATTATTGGTACTCGTTAGACTCGATAAGAAGATGCCGTTGGCACCTTTACTATTACAAATATCACTCTCCGTCGGTGAGGCGTAAGACGTAGGCTTATAAACTTTATAGGCTTGGCTACCATTCAATGTAGGTACTAACTGAATGATTTCATTAGACTCTACCGGTATCTCTACACCACCAGTTCCGCCTCCATGGTGGTCATCATCGTCGTCATCGTCATCGTCATCGTCATCGTCATCATGATCGTCGTAATCGTCGTCATGAGAACGAATACTAATCAAGCCAGAATTAGCTTGGGACGCCAAACCATTATCAAGAGTCACTGGCTTATTACGTGAAGAGCTATCGATTTGCATCACGACATCATTCGCCGTTAGAAACACTACCTGACTGCTCGCTGGATTCAGAGCGATAGATTTGGCACCAGACAATTCTGGCACCGATTGAGAACCGCGAACAACCAGAGCATCCTCTATTTGCAAGTGCCTCGAAGCAGTCCCCGCGACATCGACGCCTGAAAGGTCCAACGTTTTATGCTCGATCATGAGGTCGAGAGCATGGGCAATATTTGTGTATGCAGCTTGCTTTCCGTCAGTTTGTGCCTTTTTCAGCGATTTTAGCAACACATTAGACTTATCTTTAGGTCCATATGTTGTGTCTAGTGAGGCAAAATTCACACCGACATGATCACCTAATTTACTTTGAAGCGATGCTTTAGCCTGTTCTATATCGTTGCTAATCGTTGGATTAAACATCATCTCGCTATGAATCAAAGTAGTGAAAGGCGTCACCAGCTCCATACCAGGAGAAGCGGTTAAAATTGCACCATCATATTGCCTCTGTTGTGCATACACGGAAACGTCTGTAATGAGTTTTTCTTGCTCACTGCATACACCATTCAGATCTGCATCAGCACATACTAATGAACTTTGAAAAGCATGGCCTGAAGTGGTCGCTCCAACTGGATTCTCTCCATCAGAACTCCCCCCACACCCTGCGACCATTAGGGCACTAGATATAGCTAGTGACAATTTGCATACTAAAAATTTATTGCGCATTTTTTCGACCGATTCACCTAGTTTATTGTTGTATGAGTAGTATTTTATTTTGCTATTAAATCACTTAACCAAATAAAAGATCAAATGATATTGATAACTACTATCATTTAAATTAATATTCTCAGCCTTTCTAGCGGGTAATTTATAAATCTTTGGAGTTCAAGTGGTAAGGAATCCATACAAATTGGCGGGTGTTTCACTCGTTTCTACAATGCTTGTTGCTTGTGGTGGTGCAGACTCAGCTCCCAAGCTTAGCCAGTCACAAACTCAGCCAAAATCCTCGAATATTTCAGGTATAGCGTTAGATGGTTATTTGCACAAAGCCAAGGTCTGTTTAGACAAAAATGGCAATGCGATGTGTGATTCTGCCGATGGAGACATTGCGACAACGGACGCCAAAGGACAATTCCAACTTGATGTCGACGATGATGTGGCTCAATACAAAGTGTTGGTTGAAGCCGTAGCAGGCATAACCGTAGATATGGATACCCCCAACCAAGCAATTGAGTCTGGGTTTACCTTAGAAGTACCAAGTAACAACTCGGACGTCGTAAGCCCAGTTACCTCACTGATTGCCAGTGTGTCAAAGTCCAGCGGTATCAGTTTCGATGATGCAACTGAGCTTGTTGCTAACGACCTAGGGATCGACAAAAGCCTAGCATTGGGTGATTACTCTGCTTCAAATTCGGTAAAAGGCCGTGAAGTGCACATGTTTGCGCGCGGTGTGACTCGCGTACTGCAAGAAGCCCAAAAAGCTTCAGTAGACGCAGGTGTCGACCAAGTTAACGCCCGTAAAGGTGCAATATACAAGCTCGCTGATCTTGATTTGGTCGAGTTCAAAGCCAAAACGGATCGACTTTCACACGGTGCGTCTGGGACAGACAGTGCTCTGCAGCAACTCGGCAAGGAGTACCGAGAGCAGCTCAAAGTCTCGCAAGAAGATATCGACGGTAGTGAAATCGTGGTTAAGCCACCAGCGCCAAAACACGGTAAAGTCAATGATGCATCAGATACTTTCAACTGGCAGTTTGTGCGTGGATTCAACCAAAACACAGATTACGAATATTCCTTAGATTCCGGTAGCACCTGGTCGACTGTCATTCGCAAACCGATTGTGGTTGGAAAACAGGCATTCGATAAAGGCTCTATTCAGGTTCGAGTCGCAGCCTCTAGTGCACGGAATACTCCAGCAGGTAAACCGCTTCTTTCAAGCAAAGCATTTACGCTAACGACAGTTCCGGCAGCACCCGCTTGGGTCACAGTGGACAACGCGAGCAATGAATTTGATTGGGCGCTGGTCGATTCTTTTAATGAATTATCTCTCTACGAGTACTCTCTAGATAACGGTGCTAACTGGGTAAAAGCAACTGAAAAACCTCAACGCATTCAAGACTTAGACATTCCAGTTGGACATCTAAAAGTACGTGTCGCGAAGGATGACTCCCTAGGTCATCCGACCGGCTTAAGTGCTATTTCAGACAAACCAATGACAGTAACCCCAGCGCAACCAGTCAAACCTGCGCTGGACTTTGCAAACGACAGCACCAATCAGATCAACTGGCTTTGGGTCTCTGGATATGATGCGCCATCTTTCTACGAGATTAATCTAGGTAACGGTTGGAATACTGTCACTGAACTTCCATATGTGGTTGGCAACGTTTCACTTGCCGCTAACAGCATCTCTATCCGTGTAAAATCAAATTTGAAAGATGCTCGCCCTGCAGGCAATTCACTAGTGATTGGTACGGCTTTCACTCGCTCAGAAAACCAGCCTGTTGCGCCAACCCTGCCGATTATTGATGATGCTGAAAACACGTTTGCGTGGACAGAAGTTACAAAGTTTGCAGGCAATGACTTCTACGAATACTCACTAGACAGAGGTCTTACATTTAGCCCGGTAACTAGCAACCCACAAGCAGTCCCAGATGAGACGTTTGCTAAGGGGCAAGTCTGTGTGAGAGTGAAAGCAGGAACAGATCCTCAACATGATCCTGGTGAAACGCTGTGCTCAGATAAGCCATATTCGGTAACACCTGACAAGCCATCGGCACCAACATCTCCAATCACTCACGATGGGTTAGACACATTTGATTGGACATTCGTAACAGGCTTCTCAGAAGCTGCGAATTACGAGATCAATGTACTCAACACTGGTTGGGCAACAGTTACTCAGAAACCTTATCAGTTAAGCGATCAAGCTTACGCTATTAACTCAATTCAAGTGCGAGTCAAACGAGATCCAATTACCGGTCGTCCTAGTGGATCAGAGCTGACAAATGATGCTGCGTTTACCGTTCGTCCATCAGCACCCAATGTTCCAACGGGCCTAGTGGTTAACGATACGGACAACACGCTAGATTGGACATACTTTGGCGAATTCACACAACCAGAGCATTTCGAAGTCACGCTCGACTCAGGTTCTACTTGGACTAAAGTCACCGCAAAACCGGTTGTGATCGGTAATATCGACAAGAATATCGGTGAGGTTCAAATACGCGTCGCTCAAAACCCGACGAATGGCATGCCTCATGGCGTAGCAGCATTACCCACACAAGCCTTCACCAAAGTGTTTGAGATTCCAGCACCAACCTCGCCTGAGATTACCAACACTTTCACTGGCTCAAACCCAATCAAGACCAATGGTTTTGAGTGGGACTACTTAACGGCCAACGTTGATGGTCAATCTGTTCGCTTTGATGAAGCCGAATACTATGAGTTCACCAACGACAAAGGCTTGACTTGGCACCCTGCTGTTTCAAACCCGCAGTTCATTGGTCCTGAAGCGTATGACAAGGCTAGTGTTGGCATCCGACTAAAAGCACATGCGAAAGAAGGTGTAGAAAATTCAACCAGCGACACGCTTTGGGCAACAGCAGCAAGCAGCCGCTTTGTCGGCCTAAAATTCGTACCAATGAAAACTCGTTCTCAAGCTGCTGACTTTGGTTATGGTGGCTCATGGAATACGTACTCGCTCAATTGTATTGCTGAATACGATGATAAAGGGCAAGGGGAACCGACGTTTTGGGCGGAACGATTCTCTGCAGACATCAATACTGTATTCGATAAAGTCGCACAACTGGATGATTGTGGTATTGCGGGTTGGACACTTCCAGACACCAGTGAAGTAATCACGTTGTCGCAGAGAGATCCTGCAACACTGCCATCAAATCTAAGAAGTGGTTACTTGGTATCAAATCAGTCAGTGAATGTATTAGCGGATAAAAATGGCGTCGCTGTCACTATCAGCAAAGGCCAAGAATCTGTTGAGCAATATTATTCAAAATACGCATACGCTAAATGGCAATTGCCATCAGGTACAGAGTTACTCACTGGTGTAGATAGCGCGACGACTGAAATAACCGCCTTTCTGAGTACACAAGATACGAAAATTAACGCTACGGAGCTTTATCTAGAAACCTGGTTAACCGCCAACCAGTCTAAGAGCAAAGGTTATGCTGCATTAGAAACGGAAGCTCAAGCTAAAATAGTAGAACTGCAGGCTTTAACCCAACCATGGTCAGATGATCTTAAGAATACGAAGCTAAAGCTGAAAGCTCTTGAATTTCAGGCCTCTGTTGCTCAAAGCCGAACTGATGCTGAGAGCCTTGAATTCATTAACAAAGTCAAAGCGTATAAGGAACAAGTCGCTAAATTAGAGCAAAACACCGTTGCACTGAGCGCATTAGTCTCTGGTTCTGAATTTGCTCAAAAATTGACGTTCATGCAGCAAAAATCCGTAACTCTATCCAGCTCAACCAACGCACTAAGCTCTGCATCACTGGCTAAGGATATTCACCAGGCAAGTTTAGACCTGTACAAGGCTATCTCAGATCTAGAGCATCAATATAGCATGGTTAATTCGTTCGTAAGCGAGCTGAATACATCAACACAAACGCTAGGCTCAGAGTTTGCCACCCTAACTACATTGTTCCAGAAGTTTGTCAGTGAGATGAATACGACGGCCAAAACCCACAACTTAGTACAATCAAAAGTGCTAGCAAAAGATGGACTGAAACTGGCGAAAGACAATGGCTTTAGCGTTTCTCAAGCTGACGCAATGGTAAGCAGCCGCTTCGCTAAATTGGACGAGTTAGGCAACTACCTACCAAAAAGCACCACCTACCAACAAGGCTGGCGTTGTGTTGAAGACACTAACATCACAGGCAAACGCCGAGTTTGGACACTGCTCAAAGACGGTCGACCAAATGGTGCTGACGATCTTGCTTATGACGCTTCGGCATCTGGTGTAGCGAGTGTATTAGGCAGTAACGGCCTGCTGGAAAGCACTAATAATGCGAACTTATGTGGCTTCAATGATTGGCAAGTACCAGCGCTGTCTCAGCTACTTTCACTACAAACTAAAGCAATCTCTAGCTCAAACTCGACCATAACAATCGATACCGATGCATTCCCTCATCACCGAGGGCTGGATCCTGAGTATGACAAATCTAGCTATTACGGTGGCGTGATTTTTTACTACTGGTCGAATCAAGCAAAGGACACCAAACAATACATCACAAACTACAGCTCTGAACGCAGCTACCAAGATGTCCGTCGTTCGGAAGTCGGTGGTACTGAAGATGCCGTCATCTTAGGGCGTCTGGTTAGAGAGAAGGTAAACACATACCAGTACCTAGATATGCAAGGGAACGTCGTTGTCGATCGCCAAAATGCAATTTGCGCGCAAGACGCTGACAGTAAGCGCGTTTGGCAACTGTTTACCAACGGAGACAACAGTCGTTTCAAGAAGTACGTAGAGGTAACACCTTTAATTTCAACACGAAATACACAAAAGGTGTGTGGTAAAGCAAACTGGAGCTACCCATCAAAAGCAGAACTGTACGGGCTGCTACCTATCAATTCCGATGTCTTTAAATTTAATAACGTGACGAGTGGTGGCTACTCGAACCGTGGTTCTTATATCACCAGTGATGCCGCTCCTTATGGTCGTGTCGTCGGGTTGAATATGACAACCATGGATGAAAGAGACGTGGGTACTGAAAGTTACGACGGCCGCTACCTATACCGACTCGTTGCCAAATAGGCACTCCAAATCTCTTATTAATTACTACAACAGCCTCTGCTGAGGCTGTTTTCATCTAGGAAACAAGAAATGTTGAACAAGAAAAAGCAACGCGGTGCAGCCGCAATCGAATACGCCATTCTCGCAGCAGCAATGGCAGTCGTACTACTCAATTTTGTTGGCGGTGAGAACGGTGAGCTAACAAAAGCAATCAGTGACGCCTACGGTACTGTAGTCCACAAACTAAAAGACGCACAACAAGCCTCAGAGTAAGCCCGTTTATTGCAAATTAAAGGAATAGTTATGACTGCCAAGCGACTCATGTTGCTGTCGTTATTTTGCTCGGTGCTCGGAATATCCGTTTTACTGTTGAGCCAAACCAATAGCGAGTCTGCGACCACCTCTTCTAAACAAGCCGTTAAGCAAACGGTCAAAGTGCTGGTTCCAACTCGCACGATAGAGATAGGTCAAGCCTATACACCAAACTCGTTCCGATGGAAAGAAGTTCCACAGCAAGAGTTGGAGAACTACATCGACCATGTGACACCGGAAGATATTTCTGCTGATCACTCTATGTCGGGGCTTGCACGTACCAAGCTCGTCAAAGACTCGATATTGTCGAAAGCGGATATTACCGAGCCAGAAGGCGGCTACTCGCTTTCATTAAAGCTACAACCAGGTTATCGCGCTATCTCAGTGCCTGTTGATCAGGTGACATCAAATTCGGGCTTTATTGAGCCGGGCGACCGCGTAGATATTCTCCTGCTCGGTTCACAAGATGGTGAGCTGCTTCGTTATGGCAATTCATCGCAGGGTTTGTATGTCACAACGATTGCTCATGATGTGAGAGTCTTGGCATTTAATGACAAACAAACGGCTGAGTCTTATCAAAAGGCCCGCGAATCTAATCATTATGAAAACGGTATCCCTGACGACAGCAGTGTCTCTTTAGAGGTAACCCCCGAGCAAGCAAACCAAGTTGTTTTGGCTAAACAATTAGGCAAGTTAACGCTCGTCTTACGCGGGCAAAACGAAGACCCAAATCAAACTCAGAATGCCAATTCAGCGACGCTGAAAGCCATCTCGCCAGACACTACTCAGGTATTGCCTGACGTCGGTTTGGTGGAGTTTAGAGCCGACAACAAAACGATCAACAATAAAACCGGAGCTGATAACAATGGCTAGTACCTGTCGTTGGTGGGGGATTCTCCTACTATCAAGCCTGTGCCTCTCTTTTACATCAACAGCATCTGCACTTGATGTGACAATCAATGAGGCAAAAATGATTCGCTTACCAGAAAAAGCGAAGTCAATTTTCATATCTAGCACCCATATTGCTGATTACCAAACCTTAACCAACACCAAGGTGATGGTATTTGGTAAGCGAGCTGGCAGTGCCACTATCACCGTTTTGAACGAGCAAGAACGCGTCATCTATACCAATAAGATTCGCGTGACTCACAACAGTCGCGAATTCAATGAATTGGTCAAAAACAAGTTCCCAGAAGCGTCCGTAAACGCGGAATCTCTGGGTGGAAAGTTATGGCTAAAAGGGCAAGTGCCTTCACCTATGATGGCGCATAATATCGTGTCCTTAGCGAAAGGCTACCTGTCTCCTATTATTGACCAAACCCAGCAACAAGAAAGCTCAAACACTCAAAACAATGCAGGTACTAGCAATACGACGACTAAAGATCAGCCAATGCAATCCAATGAAGATGAGCTGATTAATCAATTGGTTGTCACTATGCCAAACCAGGTCAACATTCGAGTGAAAATCGCTGAAGTCTCGAGAAATGTTTCTAACAAATTGGGGATCAAGTGGGGCTCTATCGCAGGTGGTGTTGGACAGTTTTCATTCTCTAAACTGCCGAATGTCAGCAGCTGGGGTAAACCAAGCATTACCGCACTGATTGATGCATTAGCGACAAATGGCATGATGTCTGTACTGGCTGAGCCTAACTTGACGGCGATGTCCGGCGAAGACGCTGAGTTTCTGGTGGGTGGTCAAGTCCCATTACCATTGATTACGGCTGATACCACTCAAATCGAGTACAAAGACTTCGGGGTAAAACTGAACTTTACACCAACGGTGCTCAGCCAAAATCGTATCAGTTTAAAGGTGAACCCAGAGGTCAGTAACGTCTCCATCGAAAACCAACAAGTGGTAAACGGGACTAACTTCCCCTCTTTTACTACCCGTAGTGCCGCTACCACCATCGAATTAGCCAGTGGACAGAGCTTTGCCTTGGGCGGCTTATTGAAGTCAGAAGACATTGAACAACTGCAAAAAGTGCCGCTTATCGGTGAAGTACCTGTACTAGGAAGCCTGTTCCGTTCAACTGAATTCACTCGCCGAGAAACAGAGTTGATCATCATTGTCACGGCTTACCTAGTACAGCCAACTCGTTCAGATTCGATGCAGCTACCAACCGACGGTCTCATTCCACTAAGCGATGTAGAACGTCTTCTGGCATGGCCAAGAATTCAACGAAAAAGAACACACGACCAAGACACATACACCGACAACCACAAGCCTCGCTTGCTGGGTGACAACGGGTTCTATTACTGAGGACATCATGAATAAATTATCCTTATTGCTCCCTGCCCTATTTGTGTTTGCGGGATGCGCACCTACGCCAACCACTCAGCAACCATCAGTCGATGTGATTTCTGTGACTAACAAGTTCTCTCTGACACTTGCAGGAAAAACGCTGTCGGCTCAGGAAAAAGCGGATATTTCTGACTTTATCTCTCGTCGAGGCAGCGCGAGTAGCTTGATGGTCAAAATCGAAAAAACGACTCAGAAAGGTGAACGTCAACTAGAGAAAGTAAGGCTTCATCTTATCGAATCAGGCCTCTATCCATCACAAATTTGGGTATCAGACGAATCAACAGAAGGTAAAGGCGACATCACTATTTTAGTCGAGTCTTACCGAGCTAAAGTCACAGCCTGTGACGCGGGTAAAACGCCAAGAACCACGCTCAACGCATACCGCACTCAGCGCAATTTTGGGTGTGCAAATGCCAACGCGCTTGCACAAATGGTAGCCAACCCTAAAGACCTGATCGTCGGTCAGCCGATTAATGGTGCTCAAGGGCAGAAAGCTGTCTCTAGTATCGATAACTACTTTGCTCCACCAGCCCAAAACCAACAGACAAATAATGGTTCTTCGACGACCACGCAAGGAGGTGCGCTATGAATCAAGTACACCAGTTAACGGTACTGATCGCAGCGTCTGAGCAACTCGATACCCTAGCGCTTACGCACACACTGAATGACTTTGGTATCCACAACATCACAGTCTCTTCAAATCAAGAAGACGACGTAGTGCGACACGTGCTGAAGCATGGTATTAAGACAGTATTTCTCGATGTGTTGAATTGTGAGCTGGCTGAGTCGAAACAAGCAGTACAGCGCTTAATTAAGCGTACAGGTTGTCAAGTTATCGCTATTGGCCACTCAGATGAAATTTTCATCTACCGTGGCATGCTGGCATCAGGCGCGAGTGATTACCTAGTGCCTCCTGTGACTCCACAAGATCTGGAACACGTTTCTTTCGCGGCTTTACAAAACAACAGCGAAAAACGAAATGAAAAAGTCATCTCGGTTGTCAGTGCGAAAGGCGGTTCAGGCAGCAGTACCATTACTGCAACTCTTGCTCAACAACTCGCAGAGCTCGATAAGAAAGTGGCTTGTCTAGACCTAGACTTTTCAATGGGCGATTTGGATCTGCTACTCAATGTTGAAGGGAACTCAGCATTGATCGAGCTTTTACAATACCCAGAGAGACTAGACCCGTTAGTATTCGAACGTAGTGGGATCAGCGTATCTGTAAAGCACACTCTCTTTACTGGCTATCTACCTTTAGATGCCACACCATTCTGGCCACAAAAGAGTGCATTGGACCAATTTACTAAGTTTTGCCTACAAAACTCAGACTACCTATTAGTGGATATCCCAACTTACTCTTTGCGTGATCAAGTTGGCTTTGACGCACTGAAAAGTGCCGATATCCGAGTGATTGTCGTTGAGCCTACACTCGGCTCTATCCGCAATGCCGGCCAGATCATCAAACGACTTCAGAATCAAACCAACTCCCAAACGCTTGTTGTGCTCAATCACACCAAGTCTGATTCAGGCTCAATGATTTCAGTTAACGATGTGAAAAAGTCGTTAGGTGTACCGGTAGACGTTCTCATTCCATTCTCCCCGAACCACTTTTTAAGCAAGTCATCACTTGGTCAACCTGCCCACAAAGGCAACAGAAAAGTGAAAGTGGCGTTCAACGCTTTAGTTGAATTAATCACAGGTGAATCGCAGCAAAGCAGCCGCCGTTTTTGGAAGCGAGGTGCATAATGTTTGGTCAAAAAGCAAACACGGTTGATCCTATTGAAGTCAGCCAAGCTCGATTACGTGAAACGTTAACATCCGCTCCCTCGCTACGTGATCATTATCATGTGATTCATGAAGAGATCATCAAGGCAATCGATCCATCGGCTGTTGTGAGTTTAAGTGCGTCCGATCTTGAAGCTAGAATTTCAGAGATGGTATCGGAAATTGTAATCTCTAAACAGTTACCACTCGGTCATCAGGATGTGACTCATTCTGTAGAGCAGCTCCTACATGAATTTTTAGGTTTGGGGCCACTCCAACCTCTTATTGAAGACCAAACAGTCACTGACATCATGGTCAATGGTTACCGTGAAATTTATGTCGAGCGTTCAGGAAAACTGCAAAAAACCACGGTCCAATTTCGTAATGAAGAGCAGCTTCTCAACTTAGCGCGACGTATCGTGAGCAAAGTAGGTCGACGAATCGATGAATCGAATCCATTAGTTGATGCAAGGCTAGACGACGGCAGCCGTGTCAATGTCATGATCCCACCGCTCGCACTTGATGGAACCTACATCTCTATCCGTAAGTTCAATGAAAAGAAGCTGACACTGAGCCAATTGGCACAGTTTGGTGCGATGTCGAATTCGATGATTAAGCTTATTGATATTATCGTTCGCTCTCGTCTCAACGTTCTTGTTGCGGGTGGTACCGGTGCAGGTAAAACCACCCTGCTTAATGCAATGTCTTTCAGCATCTCACCTCAAGAGCGCATCATCACCATTGAAGACACAGCAGAACTGCGCCTGCAACAACCCCATGTGGTACGTGCAGAAACTCGCCCAGCCAATGCAGAAGGTTTAACGCCGATTACTCAAAGAGAGTTAGTGAGAAATTCGCTACGTATGCGACCAGATCGCATCATTTTAGGCGAAGTTCGTGGCGATGAAGCCTTTGAAATGATGCAAGCGATGAACACAGGCCACGATGGTTCGCTGTGTACACTTCACGCCAACTCTGCAACGGACGCACTGGTGCGAATGGAGAACATGCTAATGATGAGCCAGGCGACACTGCCTCTATTTTCACTGCGTCGCCAAATCGCAAACACCATTGATGTGGTTATCCAAGTAGAACGAATGCGCGATGGTAAGCGACGCATTGTTTCAATAACCGAAGTGCAAGGGTTAGAGGGCGAGCAATACGTCACTCAGGAACTGTTCGCCTTTAAAACGTTATCGGAAGACCAGCAAGGCAACCTAATTGGTGAATATAAGAGTGCCAAGTGCGTACCAAGCTTCAACGAAAAAGCGAAATATCACCAGTTAGACGCTCAACTAAGGGTGGCAATGGAGCTTGAAGCCGGATGATTTTTGTTCTTACTATTTCTGCGCTGCTGGCTACGGTTTGGCTAATAAAGCTCAACTCAAAACAAGCCATTGTTAATAAGCGACTGTCCTTGGTATCTGGTTCATACAAAGCAAGCCCTGCAGACGTTTCTATCAAAAAGTCGAGCCACCAGCGCACCAACAAACTGCATGCGTTTTTCCTGCGAATAAATGCTTTGCTACCTGCTTGGGATAAGTATTTTATCGCCTCAATGGTTGTTGGTTTGCCAGTTGCTGGTTACCTGTTAGTGCCAGAGCTTCCAGTACACCTTCGATTACTTGCAGCGGTTGGGCTGTGGCTCATATGTACCTGCGCCATTGTGTTTTATCGCAGAAAGAGACAAGTAGAAGAGTTTGAAAAAGACATCATCAACGTCCTTGGATTAATTTCTAGAGCGGTATCAGCAGGGTTATCCATCCCACAAGCGATTGATCAAGTGGCACAAACGCAACCTGGTTTGCTAGGACGAGAGTTCTCTTACCTTCGCGATAATCTCGCGCTTGGCCTTAGTCTTCGTCAGAGTCTCGATGATACGTGCATTCGTCTTCCTTACAGCAGCTTTCGTTATTTCTCTGTTGCACTGATCCTTAACCAGTCGAATGGTGGTCAACTGCGCGACATTCTTCATAGCTTAAGCCGAACCATGCATGACAACCGAGCGATGAGAAAGAAGGTGAAGAGCCTAACCTCAGAGCCTCGCATCACAGCGTTATTTCTCTCTGTCTTACCCATTGGGTTGCTAGGTGGCATCTATTTAATTGAGCCCTACATGATTAAGCAGCTGTTTAACACTGAACTAGGTCAACGAGTGCTGACCTATGCATTGATTAGCATCAGCATCGGCACCTTAATTTTGAATGCTCTGACTCGTAATAAGAGGTTCTCATCATGATGTATTTTGCCATGCTGCTGTTGGGATTAGCTGTTCTTCTCACGCTGATCGCACATCTATCTTCGTTCAAACGAGACGTTGTGGCTGAGCGACTGAATCGCGTATCAAGCTATTCCTCAAAGTACAAAAACACGTCGAGTAAGTGGCACTTCCAAGGTGAGAAGTCTCGACGTCAAAAGCTCGTTCTGATTGGCTGGCTGAACCCTAATGCAGAGATCTACTTTTTAGGACTTAGGTTGCTCACCATGGCCGCAGGTACTGTTACTTGGTATGCCACTCGCATCCAAGTGCTAACGATGAATTCGGCGGCAGAGTGTATCGCTATCGGCATCGTGGTCGGCATCCTATTCGATCGTATTCTTGAATGGCGTGTGAACCAAGTTCGAATGCAGATCAGCCGAGTAATACCCGATGCCGTCGACCTAATGGTGGTGTGTGTTGCATCTGGCTTAACACTCGAAGCGGTATTTCGCTGTGTCGGTGAAGAGATGCGTTCTATCTCTCCAGCATTGTCACGCGAATGGCTACTCACAGCAACTGAGATATCGGTTCTTGATTCACCACAAACGGCACTCAACAACTTAGACAAACGCGTACAACTGTCTGACATCAACAACGTTGTCACTACCATGAACCAAGCGCTGCAATACGGTACGCCTATCGCTGACGCCCTCAAACTGATCGCTTCGGATAGCCGTCAATACCACTTCTTAGAACTGGAAGAATGGGTGGGGAAAATACCAGCCAAAATGTCATTCCCTTTGGTGGTTTTCATCATGCTACCTGTGGTGGGCATCATCGTTGTGCCAATCATGTTGTCTCTTACACAAACTCTGGGGGGCTTATGAGAACCATCCCGTTATTCTTTTTGTCGCTGATATTGTTCGGCTGTCAATCCACTAACCACGTTGAAAAAGATACCGCCGAAAACATGAAAGTGGCAGAAGTTGCGTTAATGAACGGTAAGCCAGAGAGCGCCATGGATCTCTACCGAAAAATGTTGGTATCGAAACCCAATGACCCGCAGTTACTGCTGTTGATGGGCTCTGCAGCCAATCAAGCCAGTCGTTATGACGAAGCACTGCATTACTTAAAGCGTGGTATCGAGCTTAATCAATCCAGTGCGATTTACCGTGAGCTAGGTCGTTCATGGTTAGCTTTAGGAGAGCTTGAACAAGCGACTTCAGCTCTTGAAGAGTCTGTTCAACTGGAGGCGTCCGATGACGTTGCTCAAAATAGCTTAGGAGTCAGTTACTCGCTCAATAAACAGTATTCCAAGGCAAGAGAGTGTTACTCAAATGCCCTTAGCTTAATGCCTTCAAGCAACGAATACCGAAACAACCTCGCTATGGCTTGGATACTCGATGGTAAACCAGATCAAGGGATTCGTATTCTGCACCCGATCTTTGTCAGAGGTGAAGCTAGCGTAAAACTCCAGCTTAACCTTGCGTTGGCTTACGCGCTTTCTGGCGACAGCGAGTCTGCAAAAGCGATCGCTCGTGAACACTTATCGCAACCGGAATACGCTAACAATAGCTTGTATTATCAAGCCCTAGCCGCTCACGCTGATCGAGGAGAACAATAATGCTCTCTCGTCAGAAAGGTGCGAATAGCGTTGAGTTTCTAATGATCACCCTACCGTTTCTATTGCTGATAATAGGGGTCTTTGAGATCTGCCGCCTGCTGCTAGTCAGCATCATCTTCGATGTCGCCGTTCATGCAGGAGCTCGAGAAGTCAAAATTCGACCAGTTGGTCCCATAGCAAACCAAGTTTTCATCGACACTATCGACAAGTTCCCACTGCTCGATCGCAGCAAGATCAAGTTGTCTCAACCTTTATACGTTGAAAACCTACCGGACTTAGTTAACAGGAAAGCGGCACCGATAAGCAAAGCAGTATTGGGGGAGTACACGGTGTCCTACGCATTCTCATTCGCTCTGCTGCCGAGCCTTTCGACCCAGTTTTTAGAACGTAGCGGGAAAATGACAACCTTGGAAAAAAAGGTATTGGTGAGCTATGACGGTTAATAAAACACACCCGAGAAAACAAGCGGGATCAGCTGCTGTTGAGTTTCCATTTGTCGTACTCGCGATGATGATCATTCTGTGGGGGTTCGTTGCTATCTACCGCTTATTCAGTATGCAGACTCAGTTAGACAATGTTACCTACAACCTAGTGAATGCGATTTCTTCAACTCAACTCAAACCTGAGCAAGGTAAGAATGGTTTACCCGAGACTCTTAAAGGTCCATTACTCGTGCTCGCTGAACGTTATCTGCCGAGTAGCATTGCTCGTGGCGATATTGGGCTTTTACTTGAAAGTCGTGTCTTTGATACTGCCGCTTCGACGTGGGAATACGAATATCTTTATGCGGGAAGCAACTGCCAAAGTGATCCACCTATTGAGGACCTTACGGACATGCTTGTTGTAGGCAACGGTGATCCTGCATTGAATGGAAAACCATCAACTTTGATTCAGCTGACCTTATGCGTAAAGACACCATTTGACTACGAACGGCTCGATCTTCCAAAAAGCCTAAAGAGCTCATCTGTAGTGATAGGTAAGCACTATGGTTAAGTCAATGTTTAGCAGCCTAGCCCGTCAGCAAAAAGGTTCGATCACCCTTTCTTTCTTGGCACTGCTGCTCCCTGCACTATTTATCGCCGTCGGCACTTTGATGATATCGGCGCAAGTGATGGTTTCTAATCGAGCCGCGCAAGCCGCTGATTCTGCCGCACTGGCTTGTGCTTTTGCTGATGAGGCGACTCCGAGAATGATGCGAGTATACCAAGATTACTATCACCCAACACTGAAAGGTGTGAGTGGATTAACGCCAGAAAACCAAGGCTGCCGAATTAGCCTAGGTTACTCCGTTACACCGCTACTACCGCATTTCAGCTATGAACGCTACGACCAAAATGTGACTGCAACAGGTGGTGGCTTTAAGGGGGGGGTTGAAAGCAAACACTCTGCGATTCCAACAGAGTTGGTATTGGTACTCGACGTATCTGGCTCCATGAGCTCAAACATACAGTCACTAAAATCTATTTTGTCGAATGCCTTGAATACAATTCAATCTCAGAGCAATAACGCTAACGATTTAGATTCAGTAAGCATTTCGATCGTTCCTTTTGACTCTGGGGTGGCAACACATCGCCCGCCCTGGTTATCCAAAGAAGCGGCCGGAATCTACTGTATCGATGGACTTAGCTATCGTAATGGCGATTTCTCTGCGGCGCTGACCGTAGATAACCTCGCGTCGCTGCATTCAGAGCGACCGGTGGAGTTTACACCGCCAAGTAAGTGGTTAAGCGACTGCAATCAAGACTCACCAATGTTGCCCTTGACCAACGTCTTTTCCCGCGTCCAAAACTCGATAAACAGCCTAAAAGCAAATGGCGGTACTCGCTCTTATCAAGGTTTGGTATGGGGAGTGAGGCAGCTTATCCCAAGTTGGCAACAAGCATGGGGAATAAACGTAAGCACGGTACCCGAAACCAGAAGAAAACTGGTGTTATTCACCGATGGCGCTGACGAAGGAGACGCGTTCAATCAACTGGTGAACGCTGGGTTCTGCACTACGGCTATCAAGCAATACGGCATTGAAATGAATTTCATCGGCTATGGCGTCAGCCCATCTCGAATTACTCAATTCGAGAACTGTGCAGGAAATCCTTTACGCGTATTCAGTGCCACCAATACGACACAACTTAACGAGTACTTCTCCGACATTTTGGCGGTTGAATACTCGGCAAGCATCCG
The DNA here is from genome assembly GCF_002872555.1 of Vibrio sp. 10N.286.55.E10. NCBI lineage: Bacteria > Pseudomonadati > Pseudomonadota > Gammaproteobacteria > Vibrionales > Vibrionaceae > Vibrio > Vibrio sp. 10N.286.55.E10. The sequence goes on along the minus strand of NZ_MCSD01000001.1, from coordinate 80,344 downwards.
ACTCACTCGCTAATTCAAACAAAGCGCTTGATTCAAAAGCATCGAATTTAAAACAGATAAATTAAAAACAGATAAATTAAAAACAATATGGAGAAACACATGTTTACACGAGCCCTAGCGTTATTGGCGCTGTGCCTTTCTTTACCTGCATTGGCTTATCAAGAAGGCGATTCTTTATCGCAAGACGTTATCAAGAAACTGCAACTCAACAACGAGGAGCTCACCATTGTCGACTTCTTTGCTGAATGGTGCGTTTCTTGCCGAGAAGAGCTTCCAGAAGTAAACCAACTCTACAAAGAACTTAAAGGCACTGGCGTGACGTTCAAAGGCGTTGATGTCGATGAAGATGTTGAAGTTGGCCTTGAGTTTCAAAAGCGGCTCGGATTGGAATTCCCAGTAGTGAACGATCCAGAGCAAGCATTGATCGCTGAGTTTAAACCTATCGGTATGCCTGCACTTTATTACATCTACCAAGGCAAGGTTATCAAGATTCGCTTTGGTGCCATTAACCACATTGGCGACGTCATTACTGACGACCTCACCAAGATGGGAGTGCAACTGTAATGCTAATCAAAGCCTCCCTTATTGGGCTACTTGCTATTCCAATGACCGCTAACGCAGCTCTCGAACTCGACCTTAGTGGTTTGGGAAAAAAGCCCGTTGAGCAGCAAGCCAGTAATAACAGCACTAACAGCGATGGTCCCATCGTAGAAGAAGAGATCATCTCCAGCACGGTTTACTCCAGTAGCGGCACGCACTCAAACCAAACCACCAAGAGCGCAACAAGACGCAACATCGACATGGTCACACCAAAGGCAAAGCAGCTGGTTATCAAAGAGAAAGCGCCAGAAGAGACTAACAAGCCTTCAGCGTTAGCGTTTGTCGATGAATTTCTTGGCATTGAGCCGGTAAAGCCTTGGGAGAAAGGAACGCTAGCTCAAAAAGAGATGAAACCGGGCGGTCCAGTACCGGAATTCGATGTGTTCTCCGAAAAAGTCTTCGCCTACAAACAAGGCTCTGTGGGTGGCAGCGGTGTTGGCGGTGGCGGATGTGGCTGTAACTAACCATTAAATCGACAAAAAACACTCAATCAATAAAAAATATTCAGTACTTAAAAAACAAAATAAGAACAAAATGAAAAAACTACCAATTACGCTGCTCAGTGCAGCGGCAGTGGCTAATGTGGCATTAGCTGAAGATCATGTCTCTGTTCATTACCTTAGCTATGAGGAATACGATGACAGAGTATCAGCCAATGACACCATGGTTTCGATTGAAAAAAGTATCGGCTTAGATTGGACCCTAAACGCAGAAATAAGCTACGACAGTGTTTCAGGTGCTTCTCCAGCTTGGGGTCCTACGACACCTCCAGGTTCGGATGCCGACAAGATAAATCGCGCCGTGAAAACTCAGCAAGCCCAAAATAAAACTAATGAGGTCATCCGTGCGGGTTACGATCCTCACCGTGACAGTTATGAGGTCCAGAAGGTCGGCCTAGAAGACACAAGAAAAGCACTCAGCTTGAGTGCCACCTACCGTGACAGGCTGCGTAATGAATGGACCTTTGGCGGTAACGTATCTCAAGAAGAAGACTACGAAAGCATTGGTATCAATGGTAAAGGCTTGATTTATGCTGATAGCGCTAAAAACCGTTCGTACAGCTTAGGGGGCTCTGCTCTTTTCGACCAAACTCAGGCATTTGGCAAATACGTTTTAGGCTCTTCTAACAGCCAGAGCTGGGAAGACATTTTCACAGGCAGCTTAGAAGCGGGGTTATCTCAAACCTTTACACCAAATCTGTACAGCATTTTTACCGCTTATGCAGGCTACCGTAGCGGTTACTTGAGCAACCACTATTTAACGGTTCTTCGCGAAGTCGATATTAACGACGATGGCAAAATCGATGATGACGAAGTGTTCTTGGGGCAAGACTCTAGACCCGATACCCGAGTCTCTGGCGGTATTAATCTTCAGGCCTTTTACTCTTTGTCAGACAGTATAAAAATCCGACCTCGATACAAATGGTTCATAGATGACTGGGGCGTGATGTCTCATCAGTTGGGCGGAAAATTATCTTGGCGTGTCAGTGAGTGGCTAACCCTTGCACCCGGTTATTTCTGGTATACGCAAGATGCGGCAGATTTCTATCGCGATCCTAGTAGCGCAGATCCTTCTTTTGCTTCGACAGGTTACGCGACTTCTGACCTTCGCCTAGGTAACTTCACCGCGAATGCTTATGAGCTTGGCGCGAGCGTTAAGGTCCATAAAACCGTGCGTTTAAATGCGCTTGCGGCTTACTACAAACAGAGCAACGGATTTGAAGCGCAGTGGTGGGCGGTTGGAGCAACTTATGAATTCTAAGCTGCCCTTTGTCCATCGCTTTCATGCCATGACAGTACCTTGCGAAGTGCAAATCTTATCGCTTGATTTGACCCACTTCCCAAAGGCTTCCGCAAAAAGCATCGCTGATGAGATAGAGCAGAACACACATCGATTAGAGGGCAAATATAACTTCTACAGCGATGATTCATGGCTAACGCGACATATTAATCAGCGCACAACCAGTGAAGTCGAACTCGACTCAGAGTCTGCGGAAGTTTTTGAGCATCTCGACCGATTAAGCCAACTGACATTCGACACATTTGATACCACTGTTGGCAGCATCAAACACCTTTTACAACAGAAGCCGAAGATGTCACACAGCCATGCCTTTCAAGCCCTGTCTTCCGCGCTGGGTAAGCAGGCTTGGGAGCTAAAAGAGGCAATAGGTCTAGAAGGTACAATCGATCGACAAAGAAAAGTCGATCAACAAAAGACAAGGCTGCACGTTCCAGATTCACGCACCCGCTTCGATTTTGGCGGCGTCATCAAAGAGTACTCGGTCGATCAAGCAGTAAAGATAGGTAAGCGACTTGGTGCAACTTCAATGTTGGTGAATTTTGGCGGCGATATCTATGCATTGGGTACAAAGCCAGATGGTTCGCCATTTAACATTGCGGTTCTGGATCCAAGAGACAACAAGACACCTTTTTTTGCCATTCCGATTACCGACGCGGCGCTGACCACATCAGCCCACAGTGAACGTCAGATGCAGTTCGGCGATAGAACCACGTCTCATATTTTGTCGAAGCAAGATGTTGAGAAGAAGATTCTATCAGTTACCGCGATTGCTTCCTCCACTTTGGAAGCGGGCGTGCTCAGCACATCTCTAACACTGAACCCCAATATTTCAGTGCCTGAAGACAGCGCTGTTATCTACATCGATGATCAATTACACATTCACCAAAACACGGAGTTTTTGCATTCATGAAAAGCTACCTACTCACTTTAATTCTATTGTTTAGCAGCTTTTTGCATGCTCAAGAAAACGAATTTCTTTCTGTTGAACAAGCCTTCCCTGTCACATGGGAAGCAACAGACCAAGGCGCGGTAATTAGCTTTGATACCCACAAGGGCTACTACCTGTACCGATCTCGATTCTCGTTCAAAGAAGAGTCGTCACTATCGACAAAAGAGCCTCAATACTCGCTGCTAGGTGAAGAAAAACAGGATCCGAACTTTGGTAACGTTGTTGTCTTTCACGAGCCGCTAACCGTTACCGTGCCTTACACCGGCCGTGGCAAACTCACCGTGCGTTACCAAGGCTGTGCAGATAAAGGGCTTTGCTATCTGCCACAAAAGTTAGTGCTCGATCTACCTATGATCGAAGCCTTAGCTGCAGCCCAGATTGAGGAGCAATCAAACTCTCTAGTTCAAACCCTAGGTGAGATCAGTGAAGACACCAATGGCTTATCTTCGTTCCTATCCCAAGCCGGTAAGTTACAAGCGCTGCTTGTGTTCTTCTTGCTCGGTTTGGGCTTGTCCCTCACGCCATGTGTACTGCCGATGATTCCAATTTTAGCCAGTATCATCGGTGGCGAAAAAGCAATGACAGGTAAGAAAGGTGCGGCACTTTCTAGCTCTTATGTTCTGGGTATGGCAACCAGTTACGCGATGACTGGAATCCTAGTCACCACATTGGCAAAAGGGGTCAACCTGCAAGCCGCGATGCAACAACCTTGGTTGTTAAGTAGCTTTGCAGCGATTTTTGTTCTGCTTGCATTGGCAATGTTCGGCTTCTATGAACTTCAATTACCAGCCGCACTGCAGCAAAAACTCAACAACGGTTCAGACAAGTTGGGCGGTGGCAAGATCGCCAGCGTGTTCGCAATGGGCGCAATATCTGCCTTGGTTGTGTCACCTTGCGTCAGTGCCCCATTAGCAGGGGCATTGCTGTACGTTTCAACGACTCAAGATTGGATGTTTGGCGGAGCGACTTTGTTCGTTATGGCACTAGGTATGGGCGTTCCACTTATAGCGATTGGAGCGAGTGGTGGACGTCTGTTGCTAAGAAGTGGCGCGTGGATGGTATCCGTAAAACAAGTGTTTGGCGTGCTGCTATTGGCGGTCGCTATCGTGTTGTTAAGCCGCTTTATTGATCCTTCGATCATCATGATCTTATGGGCACTACTTACTATTGGAACAGGTGTCCATTTCGGCGCTTTAGAAGCGGCACAACCGGGCTGGGCGCGCACTCGCAAATTCTCCGCTCTGCTGCCACTGAGCTATGGCTTGATTCTGTTTGTGGGTTATTTCCTAGGAAATTCCGATCCTCTCAACCCGCTTGCAAACCGAGAATCAGCCCAACCTATTGCGGCTACTCCCTTTGAGAAAACAGACTCGATTGATCAGCTAAAGAAACAGATACAAACCGCTGCCAACGCTAAACAGAAAGTACTGGTCGACCTTTATGCGGATTGGTGTGTCTCTTGCAAAGTGATTGAAACAAATGTGTTCAATGACCAACAAGTGAGCCAAAAACTGAAAGAGTGGCAGACCATAAAGCTTGATGTGACTGAAAGCTCACCAGAACAAATGGCATGGCTTAACGACAAAAATGTGTTCGGCCCACCCGCTATTTTCTTTTACTCCCCCGATAGTGGTGAAATAGAGCCTGCGCGTGTGATGGGAGATATTGATAAAGAAGGTTTCAATAACAAGCTCAAACTTGCTAATCAGCTTGTAGCAGCCCGCACAGCAGAGCCAGACAACCTGACAAACTAGACAATCACTCAATGACCTAAACGCCCAATCAATGATTGGGCGTTTTTATTTGGTTTACTTATTGCACCCCAGTTACTTGGCTTTTTCTAACGGTTGGATGACCATTTGAGTCAGCTGTTCAGTGTAAGAATTGATCTTCCAATGCTCAGGGCTCCAACCTTTCACGAAACGTTGGAAATCAGCCCATGCCACGTAAAACATTGGTCGCCATGCGGCTTCAACATCATCGAAAGAAAGGTGTGGCTGATAGTGCGCGAGTGCATCTTTCAAGTGTTGGAAGTAAATATCTAATACCTTTTGCTCGTACTCTTGGCAATCTTGCGGCCTAATTGCGCTGCTCATAAATAGAGCCACATCTTTCATCGCACAGCCGTGACCCACATATTGGAAATCGACGGCAGCGGCGTTTTCGCTCTCTAGATCAAAACAGAAGTTGGCTAGCTTAGCGTCACCATGGACCAAGGTTTGATATGGACACTCTTTTAATAAACGGTCGATGTGCTTAGCTTGATTCTTCAGTGGGACATCAGCCAAAGCATTCAGCTCATCGGGGCGAGTGTCTAGGTGCCAGTATGTACCGACTTGCCACAATGACAACGACTGTTCTTGATTGATATTGATGTGCTTTGCGTGAAAATTAGCGAGCCATTTAAGGCAAGCATCGCGTTGTTTTTGCTCTTCTCGTGTGTAACTAGATGCCTGATAGTCAGAAACAACAGGTACATCAAACTGAGAGGTTAACGGAAAACCTATATCTGCTAGGTCTTGCATCACGATAAGCCACTCATTCTCTTGTAGCTCACAATGCAGTCCAACAGGAACAGGACAACGATCGTCCCATTGTTGAGTGAAGGACTGATACCATGCCGTTTCCACTTGGTAAGAGTGAACTTTGCGTTGATGAGAGAGTTTAGTATTCCAGCCTTTAGGGTGTTCCGCTTTATCTGGCAGCGCGACATGTTTAACGATAACGCTGTTCATCGAAGCGCTATTATCTTTAGCAAAGACCAAGCGAACTAACTCGCCATACCCGCCCCACAGGCGTTGAATCACTTCGACATCAAATCCTTCATAACAACCCAACCAGGTCGCTATCTTTTGATAAAGCTCAGGCTGATTTTGACTTGAGCTCACTGTAGCTTGAGCTCGATTATTCGACGGTATTGATTGAGACATATTACTCGTTGTTATGCTTTATCGGATAGAAGATGTGACCACTGTGGCTGCCTATTCATGTAGTGAACCACATAGCTACAAACCGGCACAATTTTGAAGCCCGCTTGTTCAATTTCAGGCAATACCGACTCCATCATCATCTTACCAAAGCCCTTGCCTTGCAGTTCATCAGGAATACGAGTCGACGTGATATGTAGTACATCTCCGTCCTTTTGATACTTAACGACCGCGAACTGGTTGGGTTCTAACTCTACCGTGATCTGGTTCACTTCTTGATCCCATTTTACTGCCTGCATTCTCAACTCCTGCAAATAATTGATACGACAAACAATAAAAGTTTGAAGTATGAGTTCCTTGTAATAGACTAACGCAAGTGCATATAAATAAAACTAAGTACTTACAAACACAGCAAATAATTCAGTGCAATCGGCTTAATATAAAATCAGCAATGATAAAAGGCACTCTATAAATCTATGTGAGTACGTCCACTAAATCTAGCACGTAATAACCCCTTGTTAGCAAGTTACCAATATAACTAACAGACGCATGTTGGCGCATGGAGAACATATAATGAACGCACCCCTGAAGAAGCCTTTGGAGCATAATCAGGCACTTCAAGACCCTCGTAATCGCACCGTTTCCACCATCAATAGCACTGATGCGCTGGCCATGATTGAGCACGGCAGTGAGCTGACATTAAATGTCTCGACTCCCGTTGGCACGAAGTTTCTCGCCACCACCAAGTTTATCGGTACGCACAGTGATAACTGTATTGTGGTTGAGGTTCCCGAGGTATCCAATGAAGATCTGAACTTTTTCTTTCAAGAAGGCTTTTGGATGACCGCTCGTGCGTATTCTCTGCGAGGTGAAGGGGCGCTTATCCACTTTAGAAGCCAAATTCACCATAGGATTGGCGAACCCTTTCCGATTTTAGTGCTCTCTACACCAAGTACCATGCAAGTGACTCAACTGCGTAAAGAGACCCGATATGAAGTGAATCTAGCTTCAAGAATCATCTTCAACGACCAACGAGCAAACTGTGAGATAAGAGACTTATCGAAAAGTGGTTGTCGTTTTGTGACCTCACCGACTTCTCGCGCGATTCAGATTGCCGATCGAGTGTCGATTGAGATTACGCCTGAAAACTACAATGGCCCGCTGATTCCGCCATTGAGGGGCATCATTTGTAATCTGCAAAAATCGACGCACTACGCTCGATACGGTGTCGAATTTGATGATATTGGCCGAGCCAACGCTAAGCACTTGTTGGCAAAATTAAAGTTCGATGGCACCAAGCTCTGCTTACGAAACGGTTAACGCCTTTTAAGACGCGACTTTCTCCGAATACCGTAAGCTGACCAAAAACAAATGGCTCCTAGCGAGCCAAACCTCAACCAATAAAAAAGCCATCGACTCTAAACGATGGCTTTTGCGTTTTGGCTGCTATTTATTTGTTTAGCTATTAAACTTTGTATTTAGCTATTTACGCAGTGCGTTCAGTTTCGCTTGAGCGATACCAAAAATAGTATCAATTGGGTAGCTACCCTCATCACTTGCCTCACCTGCGGCTTTGCCTGTGAACAGCTCAATCGCTTCTGTTACATGGTCAATCGCCCAGATATTAAACTCGCCCTTTTCAACCGCTTTTACGATGTCGCTACGCAGCATCAGGTTGTGAACATTTGAACGCGGGATGATCACTCCTTGTTCGTTTGAACGCCCTTTGATTTCACACACATCAAAGAAACCTTCAATTTTCTCGTTTACACCACCTATGGGTTGAGACTCACCAAACTGGTTCATCGAACCCGTAATCGCAATATCTTGACGGTTTGGTTGCTTAGAAAATGCAGATACCACCGCACAGAACTCGGCCATACTCGCACTGTCACCATCGACGCCACCATACGACTGCTCGAAGGTAATGTTAGTAGTGAGTGGTACTTTGGCCGTTTTACCAAACACAGAAGAAAGGTAAGCCGACAAGATCATCACACCCTTCGAGTGAATACTGCCACCTAGGTCTACGTTTCTTTCAATATCAATCACTTCACCATCACCGTAAGCGGTGGTTGCCGTGATTCGGTTCGGCGCACCAAACATATGATCCGTCGTGCTAAGTACAGAAAGCGCATTCACTTGCCCAACCGCCTGACCATCGACATGAATCAGCGTTGTGCCATTAGTAAAGGTTTCCATCACACTGTCTTGCAGTCGTCCAACACGCATCTGTTGGTTAGATAACGCTTGGTCGACGTGCGTTGCACGAATCAGATTCGATTTTGAGCCTCTCGCAACGTAGTTTGACTCACGAAGCAGATTGGCAATGTGTGCCGAGTGCAGAGACAATTTACCTTGGTCACCCGCCTGACGAGAACTGTGCTCAATGATGCGAGCAATCGCTTTGCGGTCACAATGCAACATGTTGTTGTCATGTACGATGCTCGAAATAAAGCGCGCGTAATGCATTTCAGAATCGGGAGTGCGCTTCATCTCATCTTCAAAATCGGCTGTCACACGGAACAGTTCACCAAACTCCGCATCGTAATGTTGCAGCAGTTGGTAAGTTCGGTAATCACCAAACAGAATGATCTTAACGTCCAATGGAATCGGTTCAGGATCAAGCGATACCGCCCCCGTTAAGGTCACCTCTTTTTCTAATGAAGTGAAACTCAATTGACGTGAACGCAGCGCTCGCTTCAAGCCTTCCCAAACGTACGGCTGCTCAAGCACCTTGACCGCATCCATCAACAATACGCCGCCGTTTGCTCTGTGCAAGCTACCTGCGCGAATCAAGGAGAAATCGGTAAATACGGTACCTTTAAAAGTCGCTGTTTCCACATGGCCAAACAGAGAGTGGTAATTTGGGTTTTCCTCTACCACGATCGGCATCGCCTCCTCCTTCTGGCTAACAATCACATTAACCTTGTAGCGACGCGGCATTTTCTTATCCAAAGAAGCAGTCGCCACTTCGGCTTGCTCGGTGCTCTCTTCTAAGAAGATGTCAGCGTTATCGACAATGTCTTTACGCAGTGCCGTTAGGTACTTCTTGATCTCTGGATATTGACTGTAATCCTGCTTTAACTGCTTGATAAAGTGAGTAATCACATCTCGCGCCGTATCATCATTTAGCTTTTGAATTTTCTCTGTGTACGTCTCTTCAAGTTCCGTCAATTCACGAGAAATGGTTCGCAGCCCGACTTCCAATCCATCAATGGTTTTATCAAATTGATCTTGTTCTTCCGGCGAAAGCAGATCAAAGCTCTCTTCGGTATGAAGATCATCACCATTCATTGCCACAAATTGGTAATCACCCTGAGTGGTGATCGTCAGGTTAATGCCCTTGTCTTTGGCTTCTTGGCTAATGCTTTCTAACGCGGCTTGTTGCTTAGCTGCCAATTGGTTTTTAAGCCTGTCAGCGCGGCTAAAGTACATCTCGTTATCAAACGCTAGAGGCATACCTTTCAGCAATTTACGCATTAGCTTTTCAATATCTTGCTTTAAGCTGCTGCCAACGCCACGAGGCAATTTCAGTACCTTAGGTGTACGAATATCTTCAAAGTTCGCGATATAACACCAATCAAAAAGCTCCTGAACCTCTTGAGGGTGTCGGTTTAGATAGCGCAAGATCATGGTGCGTTTACCCAGACCATTTCGCCCTATCGCATAAATGTTGTAACCCTTTTCCTTGATTGACATCGCGAACTCAACGGCCTTTTGAGCACGTTCTTGCCCGACGATCTCGTCAATTGGAGCCAGTTCTTTGGTCGACTTACATGGTAACTTCTCGAGTTCTGCTACCTGATACAGCTGTTCTGTATTGAGTCTTTGCATCGCCATCGCCGCCTCCTTAGTCCTTCATTACTTAGGTGTAGATAAAATCAGTGTAGATGTAATTTCCTACAAATTTAGTGACTTACGCTACACAGCTGTTCAACTGAACAAATAACACACAATTTAAGTCATTTTTAGGAATAGCCCGTCATTTAATTCATCAACTTAACATGTGAATGATTTTAATTTGCAATTGATAATAAATATCATTAACATTTTAAGATATTATGAATTGAGGATGTGGATATGGAAATTGAACGATGCTGGATGCACTACCTAAAAGCTGAACAGTTAATGGAACAAGGTCACTGGCCTGAAGCACAGCGCCTGTATGGTGATGTTCTAACATCACTTCCTCATCACATACAAGATGCAGCATACCAAAGCGATATCAAGCCTTGCCAATTTGCCTGCCTGCTTGCCGGGTTGAGAGATGCGAGTGTTGCTCAATCTGAGATTCTCAACCGTTTAGGGCAGCACCAACAAGCCTTCGACACCTTGAATCAATCTTATGCACTGATGCAATTTATCTCGCTTGAAAGCACTGATCTGATTCAACGCACCTATGGGCTATTGGAAAAGCAGAGTGAAGACCTGCTCAATCACTTAATTGCTTTTTGCAGTGCTCAGCGCAGTTCGCATTGGATGCTCGAACTAGAACAAATTCAACGTGCTCATCACCATTTTGGGCAACTAAAAACAACGTCAGAAGTTCAATCTTCACCTAATGTCTTAAATTGATAAGGATATATCATGTCGGACCGGGCCATTCTTAAAGTTAATAACCTCTCCGTAAGTTTCAAAACCAATGATGGAATCATTGATGCGGTCAAAAAGATTAACTTTACCCTTAACTCAAGCGAAACCTTAGCCATTGTTGGTGAATCAGGTTCAGGTAAATCCGTCTCTTCCAACGCGCTGATGCGTTTACTTCCTGATAACGCGATTATTGATCAACAGTCAGACATCGAGTTTGAAGGTCAATCGATTCTTGGTAAGACTGAGCGAGAAATGCAGTCGATTCGTGGCGATAGAATCGGCATGATCTTTCAGGAGCCAATGACATCTTTGAATCCATACCTGCGTGTCGGCACTCAAGTGGCAGAAGCCATTATGTGTCACCGAAAGGTATCGAAATCAAAAGCAAAACAGCGTGTACTAGAGCTGTTCAATCTGGTGCATTTACCTATGCCAGAGCTGGCTTACACCAAGTATCCGCATGAGTTTTCAGGTGGTCAGTTACAGCGCATCATGATCGCAATGGCGCTAATCAATGAACCAGATATTCTGATTGCCGATGAACCCACAACCGCATTGGACGTAACGGTTCAGGCGGAAGTGCTTTCTCTTATCAAAGAGATTCAAGGCAAAATGGGCATGGCGATTTTGTTCATCACCCATGATCTCGGTGTAGTGAAGCACTTTGCCGACCGTGTTCTGGTGATGTGTAAAGGTGAACTGGTTGAAGAAGGGGTGACTCAAGCCTTATTCGAAAACCCAAGACACGACTACACACGCATGCTGATTAACTCCATTCCGAAAGGCGCTAAGGTTCCTGTTGAGGCATCCGCACCTGAACTGCTTTGTGCAGAAAATATTCGCGTGAAGTTCTTGATCAAATCTCACTTTATCCAAAGTAAGAACCAGTACTTCGAAGCAGTTAAAGGCATTTCGTTGAAGCTGAAACAAGGCGAAACCTTAGGCATTGTGGGCGAGTCTGGTTCCGGTAAATCGACCCTTGGACGAGCTTTGATCGGCTTGCTGCCAAGTAGCGGGCGTATTGTCTACAAAGGCCAAGACGTCAGCTTATTGACCGATAAAGAGCGTCACAAGCTTAAGAAAGATGTTCAGATGGTGTTCCAAGACCCTTATGGTTCTTTATCACCACGTATGACGGTTGGGGAAATCATCACCGAAGGCTTAACGGTACATCAACCTCATTTGTCAAAACAAGAACGTTTAGAAAGAGCGCGCAAAGCACTGATTGAGGTTCGCTTGGAGCCAAACTCAATTAACCGCTACCCGCACGAATTCTCAGGTGGACAAAGACAACGTATCGCGATTGCTCGCGCGTTGATTCTTGAACCTTCTTTCATTTTGCTGGATGAACCAACTTCGGCACTCGATCGCTCAGTACAACTGACCGTGATCGACCTACTGAAAGACATTCAAGCTAAGCACAATATCGGCTTCCTATTCATCAGCCACGATCTCTCGGTAGTGAAAGCTCTGTCGGATCGAGTGCTGGTGATGCAGAAGGGCGAAGTGATGGAAGAAGGGGCTGCAGAAGAGATTTTCAATGCGCCGAAAAACGACTACACCAAGAAACTGATCGCAGCGTCATTCGACTTAGAAAATAAATCGAAAAAAAATGCCGCATAGAGGGAACTAATCAACATTAACAGCGTCTTATAAGTACATTCTGAATAATATCGCTACTCAAAATAATTGGAATTGCAGCTAGGCAACAAATAAGTTCAGCCCTATGAGCATAGGGGCTCTATGTGATTTGGGTGAACTTAGGCAGTTAACAACGCTGCGGCTTCAAGTATGAAGAGTAGAATGGGTTTCACTCTAGAATGGATATAGCAAAACTGGTTTGGCCGCCAAAAGAAAAATGTCGCATGGATGCGGCATTTTTCGTTTCTGGCGTATATGAAAAATCAACTCAGTGATTCATGCCGGTGATTATGAAGGTCTGATCAAGTTTAAACAGGGTTAACTGATAGTCGGATCACAGCCGCAGAGCGGCTTCGTTCAACTCGTTTTTGGACAATTCCGTTTTAGCAAGGTTGCTACTTTAGCAAAGTATGAATTATTAAAAGATGGATAAATTCTTTACGTGATTGTCCAGCATCACTGGATCAGATCGGCGGTAAATATAACATCTTAATCACTGAAGCCAACGCATAGCAAAAATGCCACGCGTTGCGAATTAACCTTAAAGAGTTATATTTTTTTTGCTACGACGGAAAAGATATGCCAATTATGCTCCACACCTTGCGCTGTTTTCCCTGAAACTTTATGCTCTTCCCACTTTTTAATTTTAAAACCTGAAAAGATTTTTCGTAACTTGTCTTCAGTAAAAACAGTAACCTCTGGCCAAAATGCCTCTTTGTCATAATCAGCACTTGCCATTGTGTCATTTGGGCCCAAGAACGAACCACAAAACACCCCATTACTAGAGCTAAGAGAATGGCTTACCTTAGACCAAACATGAGCGAACTGGCTTGGTGGACAGAAGAACAAACTTGCGTCAGCTACGACTAGTGTTGCGTCTGGATAATTGAATGTACTAAAGTCATCTTTAGACAAATGAATACGGTCATCCCCTTTAAATCGTGTCCGACATCGATTAATTGATTCTTCCTCGACATCAAAGGCGTACACTTCAAAACCTTTAGATCTCAAAAACGAAATATCAGAACCAGCACCGCACCCACAATCTATAGCAATACGCTCTTCACCGACTAAACTGAGAGCGTAGATTAAATCTTCTCGTACAGCACGATTTTCCGTCGAGTCATAATATTCATTAATTTCTTTAGTGCTCATTAATAACCCCAGAAAATTTGATTATTTCTACACGGCGCTAAACCGTGCTTCACAGATATATAATGCGGTCTTTCGATTTAGCATTCAACTTTAAATCAATAAGATAGCAACAACTAAATATGTTAGAACGCTCCATGTCGTACCACTTTTACAACTGCTAGTTTCAAATAACTATCAGTAGTGCAAATGCTCATGAACAGAATGCGAATCAAAAAAGGTTTAAGAAACATCGTGGCATTTTTTAGCTAAAAAATGCCACTTTCCAGAGTAGGGAAAGTGGCCATGTATATGTGGCTTAAATAACAATACTGTTTTACATAGCTAGCATATGCAATCAAGATAAACGGGGCAACTGTCGCTCAAAATGATAATTGGACAAAGACGATTTAGCGCATCGCACTAAACCGTTCTTTTTAGATTAGAAAAAATATCTTGAAACCTTAAACGTTAGCTTACTCTGCCATAATCTTATCGTAACTATATTGGCACGAACCACATTTACCTTCGTTGTATTGATCTTCTATGCCTAATGACGTGTCACATATTTCACAAAATTTATATTCCATTTCATACTCACACGCCACACACTTATCTTCACTATATATATATGTGTGTTTTCCGCACTCATGGCATGAATCATAAGGAGAATCCCCACCATCCATAGCATTACTAATTGCTTCACCAGACAATGAGTCATCAATACATTGCTCAATTACATCATCAAATGAAAAATCAGTATTACATGACCTACAATGCAAGTTAACACAGGGGTGACAATCATCGGGATATGGAGCTTCGATTAATGAAGAGTGACATGAATTACAACGTAAATATTTTAATGACTCTTTAACTGCGTCGTACTTCCAATCTATTTTTTCGATTGATGCAGTACATAATGCTTCTTCAGCAGAATAAACTTCACTTACTTCGAGTAAAGTTGCCCACGCTTCATCACCTAATGTTTCTTGTGGATCTTTTTCTAAGTATTCGGTTAGGAAATCTCTAATCAGTAAAAATGATTTTGCAACTATTTCACGAACTGTATCTGGCGACTCTGAAGTATAGTAATGTTCAAGATCATTTCTCAGTTTATTAATTTCATTAAATCGGTTCCAATCTACTGATACTTTCAAGCTTTTAAACCGCTCTTGAATTGAAAAGACATCAACTGTTTTATGCCCTTTACCTTCGAAGACGATTTTTCCATCATCATTTTGGATAGGCCTAATATTTTGTTTTATTAAAAGTTCTTTATTATCTTCAGGAGATAACAGGCATAGTTTCTCTTTGTATAGAAGTAAAATTCCTGCTGAAATGTTTCGAACAGCAGAAACACTTCTTCTATCATCTGCACTTTCATAGTCTTCAATCCCTATTTGAATTGAATCTATCGCATTTTGGATTATACTCAAAACTTCTCCTTTTTAACTCTTTGCCAACACTTGTTCAATGGTCAAACTTGAACCTAGCTCAGATTCTGTATCATATTCTAAACTTGCATCTATATATAAACGGAAGATAAATGACAATTTAACAACATCGCTATCTATCTCAATATTATATATTGATCTTATAGATTCTATTTCATCTACATGTTGCTTAAATTCTATTAAATCAATTGTTACGACCAAATCAACTCTACGCATCTCGTAGAAACAACTAATATAGACACTTTTTTCTGGAAGGCGACTAACGTAATGAACAGTTGGGTCTTCTACTCCCTCGAAAATATCAGGAACAATTTCGATTACATCGGTTAATTTATCAGTAAATACTTGCGCACCTAATAAATCACCAATGTCTTTGTTTTTCATATTCTTAAGGTAACTTTCTGTTTCTTCAATCAGAAAGCCTTCTAAGTCATCAAGTATTTCTTCACGGTTAAAGGCGTGCTCAATTTTATCAACATTCTCTTTGATAAAGTCGAAAATATTTAAGTACGGCTTGATAGTTGCTGTAATTCCAATTTCATCAATATCTTTTTGCAAATCGTCATTAAATGATAAAATCTTATTTTTCTTTTCGAAGAAATCATGCTTGTTGTTTGTAATGAAGGCAATTTCACCTTCAATATTCTGAGCTTTTAAATAACTCAAAAATGAAAGCCAGATCAAAGTGTCACGGTAACCTTTCTCTTCACCAGTAAATGGTTTAACTAATTTTAATGCTCTATCAACAACCTGTTCATGCGGAACTTCATCGTATGAGATATTTTCGATGAAATTAACTTTACTATTTAATATTGATTGAACGTCATACTTTGTAATCCCCAATTTTTCAAATGAAAAATCAACATCTTGTTTATTAAGTTTATTGACTCTGTTGATCAACCTATCAATCTCTGTTGTTGTTTCCAACAACTCTCTCTCACGAATATTATTAACTTCCTGAGCGACTAAGTTAGACAACAAAAGGCCTAATTCTTCATTATTTAAGTAATGAAACAATAGTTTAAAATTTGCATTATCTACGAACCAGTTATTGTAAAATGCATTTGTGTCTAAAAAAACTTTCATGAACATCTTCTTTGAGTGAAACTACGAGTCAAGTAGAGAGGGCTAATGTTGAGGTCATTCATTATGAAACTCAACCAATATTCATTTGTAGTGTGAATCGATAGCGACTTTTAGGAGAAACTTCAGCAATTTTCCATATAACAACCCAAACACATGGATTAGATTAATTTGATCCATTCTAGAGCGTTCGAGAAAAGCAGTTCGGCGGCTCTGAGAAGTTTTGGGGCAGAAGCTTGTCACTGGCTTTGCCAATTTAGCATTTAACGGATTATCTTCGGTATCGCTGCAGAGAAGACTACACATTATCTTCAGAACTATTACAGCCCTTTTATTTTATTCTTAGCTAAGTTTTCTTGTTGCTTAAGAAACATGAAAAAGTTTGTCTCACTAATAAATGTGTTCCCATTTGCACCTAACTTCTCCCTATTCTCAAATAGGTAATTTTTATGTGGATGGTTCGAAAGGTTAACGCTCACAACAGGCGACTGGAGTGAAATCTTTCTAATTTTCTCCATACTACTCAAGAACTGGTCAATCATTTTTGGATCGTTGCCACTTACGCTATGACCACCAACGATAAAAGCACGATGTTCAACACCGTTATCTTCGACTGTGAAGTCTAGGGAAAAGTCACCTTCAGTGTGACCCGGTGTGAGATAGAACTTAAACTCATGATCACCAATAACCATAGAGCTATCGCTTTTTATCTCTATGTCTAGGTTTGGTGGAAGGAACTTGTTCTCACCTTTGCTTTTATTTGATTGCTGTATAGATAGCTCATGAGCGCTTTTGGTCATCACAACTTTAGAACCATACATCTTTTGAAGTAACTGAGCGCCCCCAACATGGTCAGAATGTCCATGCGTCACCAATATGTGCGTTATTGGCTTATCTTCTAACCCTAACTTCTTAAGGTTGATAGGAATCCACTTAGAATAAGGGGAATCAAGAGTATCAATTATTACTAGTCCATCATCTGTGACAATTGCATATGATGAAACCCATTTGTCCCCAACATAATAAACATTATCAAACATCTGAAACGGTTCTACATAACCGTTCTTATCATTCATCGTTGGAACATCTTTACTTGAGGAAGCAAAGACCGATGCACTGAAGAGAGCACCTAATATAATTTTTTTCACGACATCACCTGCAAACACTTACTGATTCGTTTAAGTTCTGACTTACCAAGACACTTCCTTGAGCGCTGAGTAAGTCCAAAAGTAAGCTACGATTTTGAAAGCAATTTGTTGCACAATCAAGGCAAAAGGTATTCTATTTACTTTGTGAACTACCGATAGAACTACAGCGTCCGGATAAGGAAATAAATTTTTTTGAAATGAGACTG
Source organism: Vibrio sp. 10N.286.55.E10 (assembly GCF_002872555.1). Taxonomy (NCBI): domain Bacteria; kingdom Pseudomonadati; phylum Pseudomonadota; class Gammaproteobacteria; order Vibrionales; family Vibrionaceae; genus Vibrio; species Vibrio sp. 10N.286.55.E10. The sequence goes on along the minus strand of NZ_MCSD01000001.1, from coordinate 62,809 downwards.
TTGACTAAATTATTCTTATCAAATTTTGGGGCTATCCAAACAAACTTTGGGGCAAAGACGTGTTTGCCGAGCTCGGCGTCAGCACGCCTTTGGACAAAAGTGTGTTTGGTCACCCCGCGAGTCTATCAAGCAACTCATTAGTTGAAATATGACGGAATAGATCTCCACAGGTTCTCGAGAGACTGCATTACTATTCCAAGTCTTCACCTCAAAGCAAATTTATTTGAGCGTTGAGCAACTCATTGCTTACCAAACAAAGTAATTAGGTTAAAATGGTTTTAATATAAGTCATTGAAGATAAAGAGCATGGAACATCTAGAAGAAATAAAAATTAATGACATCTGGCAACACAATGTCAATCTATTGATAGGCTCAGGCGCATCATTTGGGCTTTTCCCTACCCTTGCGACCCAAATGGAAGATGAGTCCATCGAAACGCTAGGTAAGTACTTCGAAGATGAAAACAAGCCCCAGCTTAAGTCGCTGCTTTTCATGTACTACTACGTCAACTGCATTGAACCCGTAATATCATTCAATATTGAATACACAAAATTAGGTGCAGACCTAGGCTTAGAAGAAGATATTAACAAGTTATCAGTCATCAAAAATTATCAACTATTACTTAAAACACTTAAGACAATTGCCTCTAAAAACAAATCTCAGAAAAAAGCTAATATCTTCACCACAAATTATGACTCATGTTTCGCCGACGCATATGAAGAGCTTTTGCTTGAGGAATCAAATTTAGAGTTTGTACTGAATGATGGTTCTAAAGGTTTTCGTAGAAAATTTGTTGAAGCTCGACACTTTGACACTTTTGAAATCAAACATAGCATCTTTGGCAAAAACTGTTTCAGCATCCCACAAGCCAATCTAGTTCACTTACATGGTTCAGCATTCTGGACACTCAATGACAACCGAATAGCAGTTAACTACGATGATAAGGACTGCAAATTCGAAGATAAATTTTTTGATAGCGTCAAAGGTGAACTGGAAGAACTAGAAGCAATTCTTAACAATAAGGAAGCCACACGTGATGCCTTTAACGCAATCACTTTTAATGGGGCTTTTTCAGACATAGAAAAGATATTTTGGGCTACTTACAAAAAGCTTCCAATTGTTAACCCTACCAAATGGAAGTTTCACGAAACTGTTTTTGACGAACATTATTACCAAATGCTTCGTCTAATGAGTTATGAACTGGAAAAGCAAGACTCAGCCCTTATTGTATTTGGCTTTTCATTTGCAGATGAACACATTACCAACCTAATAAAACGCTCACTAGGCAATAAATCTCTCACTATGTACCTGTGTTGTTTTGATGCTTTCACTGTAGATGCAATGGAAGAGCTGTTCGGCAGCTTCAATAACGTTAAGCTCATCAAACTAGATGGTTTTTTAGACTTTGATGCTTTCAATAACGAAGTATTCAAGCTTCCAAATTAAGAGAATAACATGGCTATTTTAGTGGGCGAGGTTATTGCCGTAAAAGGCGTTAAGGTATCAATTAAAGTTTTTGAAGAATCAAATAAAGACACATTATTCTACGACGGTACAAAGTACAAAGGCGTTTCAATACGCGAGTATGTGCAAATAGAACGTGGTTTTAAGAAGATAATCTGCGTAGTCGAGGGAGAGTACTTAGATGAAAAATGGATTGATGATGAATTCCATTATATTCGGACTGTAGACCTCAAACCCATTGGTTACTTTGAGTCAGGTCGTTTTGTTGAAGGCATCAAGCACCTCCCTTTAATCAAAGACCCTGTTTTCTTACTCGAAGAGGATAGGCTCACTGACATCTACGGCAAAGCCGACGGTGATTTTGTAATCGGAAGTCTATTAAAAGAAGAATTTCCAGTTTCTCTACCATGGCACAAGTTGTTCAACTCGCATATTGGGATTTTTGGTAATACGGGGAGTGGTAAGTCAAACACGTTAACCAATTTATACACCACTCTTTTTGACAAGAAAATTGAACAGATAAATGGTAAAAGCCAATTTATCGTTATCGATTTCAATGGCGAATACACAAACGGACAGCTTACTACTGACCAATATAAAAACGTCTACAACCTCAACTCTCGCAATGCTGAGCAAAAGTTTCCATTAGCAAAGTCAGAGTTCTGGGACACTGATACTTTGAGTTTGCTCTTTCAGGCTACACAAAACACACAAAAACCATTCATTAATCGAATCGTAAAAGGCAAGCTACAATTTGATACCGAATCTAATTTCTTAAACTACATTAAAACAACCTATGAAAAAGTATTCACTGCAGCTGCACCTCACCCAGAGCTACTCGATCTCATCCGTGAAATCACTAACACACTGGAAAATGCAGCAATAAAGGACACATTGAAAACTATTTCTTTCAATGGAACCACCAAAGGCTTCTATGTGGCGCCTAACTCTTATTTTCGTGCCGACGGGAATTATTACGGAAACATACTAAAAGATGATGTCGATGCTATAACTATCCCTCAAGGCCTAAGTGACTTAGACCAATTTAACATTCGTTGCCACATACAGCTAATAAGAGACCTGATAAGTGGATATGTTCAGTTTGATTTTATTCAACCACTCTTGAAACGCATAGACTCATCACTATCTAACCTAACCAAAGTCATTCAAGTTAATGACGACCTAGCGGCGAACAAAACTGTCACGATTATCTCTCTAAGAAAATGTAATCAAGATATTAAGAAAGTTCTTCCTTTGTTGATAGCTAAGCATTATTACAACCCACATAAAGTAGCTGTAGCCAATCCGCCAGATAAGACTATACATCTTATAATTGATGAGGCTCATAACATACTGTCACAGCAGTCAACCCGTGAGAGTGAAAGCTGGAAGGACTACAGACTTGAAACCTTTGAGGAAATCATTAAAGAGGGTCGTAAATTTGGCATGTATCTAACTCTTTCTAGCCAAAGACCAGCAGATATATCACCAACCATAGTGTCCCAGATACACAATTTTTTCATTCATCGCTTGGTCAATGAGAGAGACTTATTCTTGATTGATAACACGATTAGTACATTAGATAGCATGTCTAGAAGCATGATTCCCAATTTAGCTCGTGGTAGCTGTGTTATTACTGGAACTGCGTTTGATTTACCTATGGTTCTACAGGTGGACGAATTAGCGAAAGAGAAGCAACCAGATAGTGAAGATGTCGATTTAGAAACACTATGGATCTAAATGCCACCAAGACTTAAATTGTCTAGCATTGGAACAAAGAGTCAGGTGCCAATCCATTGCAAAATGAGATTGGTTACCGCTAGTCATAACTCACTTTGGGGCACAAACGTGTTAGAGAAGAGCATCTGACGCTTGTAAACATGTACCATTTGTCTCGAAGCTACATCCATTTCCGTAGTGGATTTCAAATGCTTTGTACTTCTGCTTCCAAAATTATCCCTGTAACGTCCCACTTCAAACACTCTCTAGACTAAAAGAGTGATCAACTTGGTTCTTTAAAAGAAGTAAACCATTTGGGGCGGCCGAGTTCCCCCCGAACTCGACCTGTTCCAGACGCGCAAGCAAAGGCGTTTGGTTTCTGGCGTACTCATAAATTAACCAATTTCAGTTTGTTGTGTAAATAATCAATAGCTTGCCAACTGATAGGTAGGTCGTATTTCGCTGTGCAAAAGTATAGAAATGAATGATGGTGAATGTAATGCCTGAACTCATGCAAGGAGGCTGGCGTATTGAAGCTAAAGGGCTGACACAATATGAAACACCACTTGCTAGTTAATGATATCGTTAAATTTAAATTTTCAGGGATTTATAACTAGCTAGTGGAGTGTGCTAGTTTTAAGAGTTGGTCATCTTTCATTCTGGTGTAATGCACTGCTTTTGAATTTAAAGTTGGATTTAGTATCTGAATTATTAAATCTGACGGGATAAATGATTGTTTAATGTTGATTTGGCAAGATCTTCAAGTATCCTTTATGTAAACAAAACGTTAAATATCGAAAGTTAATTAACAATCATTAAGGAGTCGATGATGTTACATGCTCACGAAAATACCCTACATATTACCCACCTCAGTAACCACGCAGTTGAGGAGTTGTCACCGTCATTCTCTAAGCTTCCAAGCACAGAGCATGCGGATGGTCAGTTTCGATTGAGAAGGTACTCGGTGGTTCAATTCAGTAATGGACAAGTCGTAGAGCTAGACAAACATAACTTTGTTCAGTCTGAAGACATTAATCACTTTCAAGGTGACGTTGTTCGTCAGTTCGAGCCAATTGAAGCACCAATCTTAAGCAGCGAAGGCATGCAAGAGATGTGTGAACTGTTTATTGAAACCAATGGGCTTGAAGACGGACAAGAAATCGAAATCCACCAAATCCGTATCGCTGCCATTTTTGAAGAGACGCAGGTTGCGCCAGAAGGTGTTCACCAAGACGGCTTCGACCACATCGCTTTAATTGGTGTTAACCGTCATAACATTGTGGGTGGCGAGATCATGCTGTACCAAGATTCCCATGAAGCACCATTCTTTAGAAAAGTGCTTGAAGACGGTGAAGTCGCAATGCTGGCCGACAGCAAGCTTTGGCACAACGCACAGCCGATTCGTACCATAGACCACGATGAGATGGGCTATATGGATGTGTTTGTTCTAACGGCTAAGGATGCGCGTAATGTCCTTCACTCTTAATAATGTGCGCCAGCAGTTTAGCGCGCTAGGCCAATACCATAACGGTAAGCCGGTGACCTTTTTTGATGGGCCGGGTGGCTCTCAGGTTCCTGAAAATGTTTTAGCATCCATGACGGAATACCTAGGGCACTTTAATTCAAACCTAGGCGGTCATTACTTTTCTAGCCAAAAGACTACAAGCTTAATGCAGCAAGCGAGAGAAGCGGCACAAGCGCTACTCAATGCTGAGTCTTCTGTCAACGTTGTGTTCGGTGCGAACATGACTTCGCTGACCTTCCAACTTAGTCGCGCGATCAGCCGCGATTGGAAAGAGGGCGATGAAGTTATCGTCACTGCTTTAGATCATTATTCGAACGTGTCGAGCTGGCAGCAAGCGGCAGACGACAAAGGTGCTATTGTTCGACAAGTTCGTGTCGACGAGTCGGATTGCAGCCTAGACATGGCGCATTTTGAATCGCTGCTTAACGAGAAAACCAAGCTTGTCGCGGTGACGTTTGCTTCGAACACCACGGGTTCGATTGTTGATATGGCGAAAATTATTGAGCTTGCACATCAGCATGGTGCGCAGGTTTATGTTGATGCTGTGCATTACGCTCCTCATCACTTGATCGATGTTCAACAACTGAATTGTGATTTCTTAGCGTGTTCGGCTTATAAGTTCTTCGGCCCGCATGTAGGTATTGCTTACATTGCACCTCAATGGCTGCATACGTTAAAGCCATACAAGGTAGAGCCTGCCACTAACATTGGCCCAGGCCGATTTGAAACGGGTACGCAAAGCTTTGAAGGCCTTGCCGGTGTAATTGCGGCGGTTGATTACTTGGCGCAGTTTGGTGAGCCAACAGATTCACTGCGTTCTCGTTTAGAGCAAAGCTACGCGCTTTATAACAAGCATGAAAGCCAGCTTAGTGAGTACTTCCTTAAACGCTTGTCTGATCTCGAAGGGGCAAAGCTTTACGGGAAAACAGAGTTTGACTCGAATCTAAGAACGCCAACATTTGCCATCACCTTTGATAATCACTCTCCAGAGTTTATCGCTAAGAAGCTGGGCGAGCATAATATCTGTGTGTGGAATGGACACTTCTACGCGCTAGGTTTGGTGAAGCAGCTGGGTATCGAAGAGCAGGGCGTGGTGCGTATTGGTTGTATGCATTACAACTCGATTGAAGAGATCGACTTGCTGTTCAATGTGCTTGAAGGGATCTTGCGAAGCCATTAGCAAGCAGTCACTAGCACTTAATAGCTAAAGAATTAGAAAAGAGCATACTTCTCTCATGAACATTGAGTAGGAAGTATGCTCTTTTTCGTTTCACAGCGCTTATTACTTATTTACGTAACGCCAGTGATTCGATTAAGACCGCTTTTAATCAAGACAGCTGCTCAACAATAGCTACACCCACTGCGTGTGCGCTGGTTGGGTTCTGACCTGTAATGACTCGCTCATCAACAATCACAAGCTCTTGCCAAGGTTGAACCTTGTTGAAACGTGCTGCGCTACGAGCAAGCGACTCTTCCAGTAGGAATGGAATGTCGTTGATCGTACCAAAGTCGATCTCTTCTTCACGTGTAAAGCCAGTCACCGATTTAGAGCTTAGTAGCTTCTCGCCGTTGCTCAGAACAATCGGAAGCAGCGCCGCAGGGCCGTGACATACTGCCGCGACAATACCACCATCTTCATAATGCTTTGCTGCGATGCTAGCGAACTGTTCATTTGTTGCTAAATCTGAAAGCAAACCGAATCCACCTGGGTAGAAGATAGCATCGTAGCTTTCAGTATTGATTTGGCTTACTGGAATCGTATTGTTGATGCGGTTCTGGAAGTCATCATCCGCCAAGATATCAGCGTTAACCACATCTCCTTCAATATCCGTTCCGTAGAGTGGGGCTTTGCCACCATTGATAGAAGCGATGTCGTATTCGAATCCAGCAGCCATGATCTCTTTCAGAGCGTGGGTTAGTTCTGGAGCGTAAGTACCGTTCGCTTGGTCTGTATCGCCAAGTGTTGCGTGGTTAGTTACTGGAATTAGTATTTTTTTCATGATTCATCCCTTTGAGCTGCTGTTTTTTTATTTAGAAACGATGCCTGTAATTAGATGCTGACGCTTTTCGTTAAGCGCTAGGTATCGTGTTGTTACTTAGCTATCGCCGTCTTGTTGTATCTAATACTAGTTCCAAACCAATTAGGTGATAATATACTAAACAGGCAAAACATTGTTGCTATATAGCAAAGATAAGATACGGGTAGATTAAGTATGGACAGCTTTGAAGGTATTAATGAGTTTGTTGCGGTAGCCGAGTGTCACGGCTTTTCTGCAGCAGCAAAACAGTTGGGTTGCAGTACTAGTCATGTCAGTCGCCAAGTTTCAAGGTTGGAAGAGAGAGTTGGCGTGGCGTTGCTTGCGCGTTCAACACGGATGGTGAGCCTGACCGAATCGGGTCATACCTATTATCAGCAGTGCAAAGACTTGGTCATTGGGCTGCAACAAGCGAATGAACAAGTCACGTCTCAACAAACTCAGCTTAGCGGTACATTACGTGTTAGTGCTGCGGGTGCATTTGCAGAAAATCATGTTGCGACAGCGCTGATGGAATTTGCCAAAGATCATCCTGAACTCACCATAGAAATGAACTTCAATACTAAGATGGTGAACTTCATCGAAGATGGTATCGACTTTGCCATTCGTTATGGTCGATTAGACGATTCAGGGCTGGTGGCAAGAAAGTTGGTCGATCGTCCAATGGCGGCTGCAGCCAGTAAAGACTATATAGAGCAATTTGGTTCGCCTACTCATCCAGAGCAGTTGAAAATGCATAGTTGTATTATCGCTAACAGTGATCAGTGGTTATTTGAGAAAGAGGGAAAATCGTTAAATGCAGTACGAGTACATGGGCGCTGGCGCAGTAACAATTCGAGCGCAGTACTCAAAGCATGTGAAGAGGGACTTGGGATTGTTTATCTTCCTAAAAGTAGTTTCAATGGCGGTCTGACTAATGGAAAGCTGGTCCCGGTGCTTGAAGAATATTGGGGAGCAGGAACCAGCAGTTGGGTCGTATACCAAAACCGTCGTTTTTTACCCCAAAGAGCACGACTGGCGATCGACTTCTTAGTCGCTTACTTTTCGGATTGGAATGAATAAGCGACAAGGTTTCAAGCTGGCAGCCAACAAGACAGAAGTTAATACTGAACGGGATTTGAAAAGAGTCGTGATTAACTCTAGCTACGCACTTTAAAGCCGAAAACAGAAAAGTTAATGCTTACATAGATATACATTATCTTTTTTTGTTTTTTGACGCGCGTAATAGGATTGAGATGCTTGTCTACTTTTGATAACTCGTGTTAGTGATTGAATTGTAGAGAAGCCCGCAACAGTACGATATACTAGATACCATATTAATGTCCCTAACGCGTGAAAGATTCTGTGGAAGCGTTGGCAGGATGTGTTGTTATGCTCCAGTTTATGAAGTGTAGCTAGAGTGCGGAGTTGGCAATGTCTTCAATAAATTTCGAATCCACGTACGGTGTGATAACTATTCAAGATATGAATGTAGTTAGTGTTGACGCTAACTATGCTCGCATCTATGGATACCAATCGCCCGAAGAACTACTTTCTAATATCGATAGCTTTCTAGATTTAATCTCAGAAGATTACCATGTTCTAGCCTATCAAAATTACCTTGAAACGGTGAGTGGTCAACGAGACCCTCAGGTTCATACCTATACCAATGTTGATCGTAACGGCAGAGAGTTCACCGTGTTTTCTATCGACCATGTGACGGAGTGGCAGGGAAGGCCTGCACTGCAAGTCACGGTTATCGATCTTTCCCCTGCGATTCAGCTGCAAAATGCGGTGCGTGAGCAAGATAAGATGTATCACGACATGATCATGCAATCAGGGCAGGGAATCTTGGTTCACCGAGATTTTAAACCTTTGATGGTCAATCAATCGTGGGTCAAATTACAAGGTGGATCGTCCATAGAGCAAGTATTAGCGCTGGATTCGATCCTTGAGTTGGTACCCAAGCAGAACACTGATGGCATCAATAAGCACTATCATGCGCTTATGTCTGGTGAGTTGTCTGGAACGAGCACTGTGGTCGAAAACATTGGGTTTGACGGTGTGCATCGATTTTTCAATATTTACGACAATGCGATTACGTGGAAAGGTCAGCCTGCGGTTCAGGTTGTGCTCGAAGATGTGACGCAAAAGGTGATGTTGGAAAAGCAGTTGGTTCACCAAGCTAATTACGATGAAATGACGGATTTGCTCAATCGTAGGGCTATTTATGAATGGCTAAGAGAGCATATTATCTCTGAAAATTACCTTGTATGTATGTTGTTGGATATCGATGATTTTAAGTCGATTAATGACACTTACGGTCATATGGTCGGTGATGAGGTCATTTGTGCTTTGGCTAATATTGCCAAGCGCAATGCCGATAGAGTGGGTGGAGTCGCAGGGCGTTGGGGTGGTGAAGAGTTCATTATCTTTATCCCAAATGCGTCTCTTGAACTAGCATACGAGGTGTCAGAAGAGATTCGCCAACAGTTCCATCACGTTGAGTTCAAAATTGATGAACAGGTTCGATTTAATTCGAGTGTCAGTATCGGAATCAGTGATAGTCGAGCTTGTGAAGACGGTGTCACTATTGACGCACTCGTGAATTTAACCGATCAGTCTCTCTATCGCGCGAAAGCCAATGGCAAGAATTGTGTCGACGGAGATGTGGTTGCGCTCTAGTATTTGTACGTTGCTTTATTAAAGCTGATCGTCTCATCTGAAATGAAAGATGCCCTGAAGCTAAAGCGTCAGGGCATTTTTGTATCTCACTTGTGATGGCGCTCAGCTGATTAAGCAGAAACCTCAACTTCGTAAGAACCGAATTTACGGATGTTAATCACACCAGTATCCAAGATAAGGTATTGGCCTTTAATGCCTTGAAGTACACCGGTCACCTCTGGGTTCTTATCAAAGTTGTGCGATACAATCTTCACAGGGTGCTGTTCAACGGGGTAGCTCAATGAAGTGATGTTCTCACTTAGAATTTCGATCGCATCGTCACCAAATTTTGCTCTGATCTCTTGGATTTTATCCTCAACCAGTGGTAGCAGCTCTTTTGCTTTCTCTACCAATTCCATATCGTCGCCGTCGCCTTTTAGCAGCGTGCGCCAGTTGGTTTTATCGGCGATGTGTTTTGCTAATTCAACTTCGATAAGGCCAGAAATCTGACGCGTTTTTACCTTCAAGATTGGTAGGCCTTGAGTCGCACCTTGATCAATCCAACGGGTAGGGATCTGTGTATGACGAGTGATACCTACTTTTAGGCTTGATGTATTTGATAGGTAAACGAAGTGATCAACCATGCAGTTCTCTTCACCCCATTGAGGCTCACGACATGTGCCTTCATCGTAGTGGCAAGTCTCCGGTTTCATGATGCACATATCGCAGCTGGCTAGCTTTTTCATGCACACAAAGCAGTGGCCTTGAGAGTAGCTCTTCTTGGTTTTCTTGCCACACGAGCAGCAAAAAATATTGCCCGTGTGAGTGAGGTTGATGGTTTTACCAATCAGAGGGTTTAGTTCTACAAACTCTTCGCCTACAGGCAAACGGTAGGTTACCGCACCATCAAGGGAAGCACTCATCTTCTTGAGTGTTCCTTTCGCTAATAAAGACATGACATTACTCGTTGTATTTTGATTATTATTTCGTCGACTCGAATGCTCTGTAAGCAGCCTGTTCGGTTAACGATGATTATGCGATGAGTATAACAAATGGAGCCTATTTTTATACGCAATAATACTTGATTCTCGGCGTAAATAATCAGCATGAAATGTAAGCATGAAAATATAGTATGACATTTTGTTCAGGCGTGATATAACGTTTTTTAGTGAATTATTGGTATTAAGCTCACTAATTCACGTAACTTATTTTATATCGTAAAATCCCAACTCTAGGGATATAAGCCGGAAGCTTAGACGTGAAGTGGATCCATAAGATTGTTATCTTTCTAGTTATCGCAACACTTGCCATTGTGCAGTATTACCGTGTGAGCGGAAATCGTGTGATAACGGCAATTACGCCAGATAAATATGAGTTTATCGCGACCAGCGATCAAGTTGACAGGGGTGTCAGTACCTCTCAATTATCCTATGAAAATGGCCAATATGTTCTTAACTGTGAGCTAAAGGAATCAGAGTATCCTTGGCCTTACTGCGGCTTATCGATTCGTATCGATCCAGATATAACCACAGGTCTTGACCTTTCCCAATATCACACTTTTAGAGTGAACATCGATTACCATGCTGAGGCTGACTCAAGCGGCCGTTTGAGAACCTACCTACGTAACTATAACCCTGCTTATTCAGTTCCGGATAACGAGTACACACATAAGTACAACGGGATGGAGTTTTCTCCGGGCGTTGATGGTGGTGTGATTGAGATTCCGATCAAAAACCTGCAAGTAATGACGTGGTGGTTAGCTGATAACGACATTGCGCTAGAGCACTCAGCACCCGAGTATTCGAATGTGAATATGGTTGAGTTTGCTACCGCATCTGGTGCGAAGCTTGGCCATCATAGAATCGTTATCCGTAGCATCGAGTTTGAAGGCTCTTACATCACAGGCGAGAGCTTGTTCCTTATTTTACTGTTTGTTTGGGTCGGAACCGGCACGGTGTTCTTGCTTTCTGAATTAAACAGTTCAAGAAAGCGTATGCTGATTGCCGAAAAAAGACACCATCACCTTAAGAACGTCAACCGAGCACTGAGAGAGCAAAACTTTGAATTCTCTGAAATGGCACACCGTGATGAGTTGACCGGAATACTAAACCGACACGCGATTCGTGATTGGCTAAAAATGCAGTCTCAGCAGGTTAAGCAGGGGCATGGAAAGCTAAGTATGTTGTATCTCGATATTGACTACTTCAAGAGCGTGAATGACAAATACGGACACCAAATGGGTGACCATATTTTACGCGAGTTTAGCATGGTGGTCGGCAGTTCGATCAGCGCTACCGACAAGTTGGTGAGGTGGGGTGGTGAAGAGTTTATTGTTTTTTGCCCGGAGACTGATCTTGGCGAAGCACAAAGAAAGGCTGAGAAAATCCGACTCTTAGTTAGCCAGCACCTTTGGGTTCATGGCGATCCACTGACATGCAGTATTGGTATCGCTGAGATGAAACAAGAGCGAGTGACAGAGACCATTGCTCGCGCTGATGAAGCTTTATATCAAGCGAAGCATTCAGGTCGAAATCAGGTGATCTTGAGTCACTAATCTGAAAATTGTTTTGATTAGTTTATAAGCCACACGTACATATGTGACGTGTGGCGTTTTTATGGGCGCTATATGAGTTTAACCTCTAAAGCTTTTGTTGGTTTGTTTGGATAACGTATTGAAATGATTTCCCTGTTCTTTAAATGCTTGTTGGGTGCTGCGGCTGTTTTATTGATTGCGCTGTTGTCGAAGAGTAAGAGCTTCTACATCTCTGGTTTAGTGCCGCTGTTTCCGACCTTTGCTCTGATTGCTCACTACATTGTCGGCACGGAACAAACCATGGTGGAGTTACGCACCACAGCCTTGTTTGGCTTATTTTCGCTTGTGCCATACGCGGCTTATCTTGGCGCTGTGTATGTGTTTAGTTATCGATACAATTTGGTGTCGACACTCTCGTTAGCGACCTTAGTGTGGGTATTGTGTGCTTCGATGTTGCTGCTAGGTTGGACGCGCTTGGTGCCAAGTGTGGCGTGAGAACCAGGTCTTAGAGCGGTAATGATAGGTTGATGGCGAGCTGATACAAAAAAGGTGGCGAAGAGCCACCAAAAGGGAAAAGCGTTTTATTGTTTTTTTGGATGCCCGCTCAGTGATAGCTTCAAGTAACAGAAAGCTTCACACTGAGCGGGCATTTTTGTACTTGTTGAGCCGGGGGAACTGCAACCAGTCTAGGGGAGCACGGCCTATAAGGCGTTATCCTTACCAGAAAATCCAAGCGAACAGTGTCAGAACTAGGATACAAACTAGGTTCAACACCATACCGATTCGAATCATCTCTTTTTGCTTGATGTGGCCTGAGCCAAACACGATTGCGTTAGGTGGTGTTGCTACTGGCAGCATGAAGGCACAAGATGCAGCAACCGCAATCAGTGCAGACAAGATAACCGGCGACATACCCAGCGCTTCAGCAATGGTCGCAAATACAGGGACAAGCAATGCCGCGCTCGCTGTGTTACTTGCGAATTCAGTTAGGAATACGACGAACGCTACTACCGCTAGAATCGTTAGCAGTACGCCTGCTGTTTCTAAGAAACCGCTTAGAGAGTGTGCTAGGAATACACTGGTTCCGGTTGCTTTAAGAATGTTACTTAAACAGATACCGCCACCGAATAGGATTAATACGCCCCAATCCGTTGTCTTCTCAACATCTTTCCATTCGACTGCTCTAGAAGCGCCAAGCAATACAATCGCGCCAATCGCAACCAAGCTATCAAACTTCGAGAAGCCACCGATCATTGCATTGATTGGCTTACCGAATATCCAAAGCGTTACCGTTAAAAGGAAGATAGACAGTGTAATTTTCTTGCTGTTTGTCCACTCAACTGGAGCATGGTCTAGCTCGAATTTATGGTCAAGCTTTGGCTTAGTCATCACGTAAAGAATAATCATCGCGATTGGCAGTAAGATCATTGAGATTGGTAGGCCAAGTGCCATCCACTCTGTGAAGCTCAAGCCAACTTCTGCCGCTGCAATTGCGTTTGGTGGGCTACCAACTAAGGTTGCGATACCACCGATTGAAGCACAGTAAGCGATACCCAGCAGTACGAACACGTAGGTGTTGCGGTCTTCACTTTGGTCGACTTTGTTCATGATGCCAAGAACAAGAGGAAGCATCATTGCAGTGGTGGCCGTGTTTGAGATCCACATGGATAGACCCGCACTCACACCGAACAACATGAACACAGCGACCGACATTCTGCCTTTTGCTATCAGCAGTACTTTGTCAGCAATTGCTTTGTCTAGCTCTTGCTTGTTCAGTGCGGCTGCCAATGCAAAACCACCCATGAATAAGAAGATGATTGGGTTCGAAAAGTTAGCTAGCGCTGCGGGCGTGTTGAATACACCAAACAAGACAGCCAATAGGGGAACGAGCAAAGCGGTGATGCTGACGTGAATCGCTTCTGTTAACCATAGAATGGCAACGAACACGAGAATACTTAAACCTGTATTCACTTGTGCTTCGAATGGCAGGGTATTAAGCAAAACTGCAAATAGCGTGAAATTACCAATTAATATCATGCTGTTGCGGGTAAACAACCAGTGTTTCAGTGTAGTAACAAGTGCCGTCATAAGGCGCTCCTTTTGTTTATCCTCGTTTTATTGGTGCACTACTTCGTTGAGTCGTGCTTATTATTTTCGAGGTATATAGCTTGATGTAGGGTCAGACTTTGTTGGAAGAATGTTACTCAAGTTAATAAAGGAGTGTTGGTGTGTTTTTGCTTAACAACGGGGAAGTGTGAGGCAACAAATTCAAAATGTGTAGTTTTCTACACATCGGTCTCTGTTGGGCCTGCAATCGGGCTTGCTGTAGGGTCTACATCAGGGTTTATAGTGGGGTCAGTAATAGGATTTGGAATCGGAAATGATTCCGGTTTTGGACTGGGTTGAATCGGCTCTTTAGGTCCAAGGAACTTTGGCGTTGTCCCCATAATATACAGATCAAGGAATGCTTTTGTACGCGCAAACACTTCTCGTAAGCGTATTGAGGTTCCGGAATGGTGGGTTGGACCTGAAACCGCTAAACACTGCGCATGAATATCGTAAGAATTGGCGATGAATAGTGCTCTTTCACAGTGGAACTTCTGGGTGATGATCAGAAAGTTATCGGTATCGAATATCTTTTTGGCGCGAACAATCGAGTCTAAGGTTCTGAAACCAGCATAATCTAGATTGATACGTTCATCGGGGACGCCAGCTTTCAACAAGTCGCGTTTCATCGTCCACGGCTCATTGTAAGAGCGATGAGCGTTATCGCCACTTAACAGAAACTGGTCGACTTTTTCACGGTCGAAGAGCTCAATCGCGGCTTCGATTCGGTGCTTATAATAATCGTTGAGTGTACGACCCAAATATTTGCTCGTGCCAAGCACAACAGCGACCTCAAGCTCGGGCACTTCATCAATATCGTAGATGATGCGATCTTCCGCTTGCCATGAAACCCAATAATCGATCGCAATAACCGCAGCGCTGCCTACTAAGAACACGAGGAAAGCGCCAAACAGAAAACCTTGCAGTTTTTTGTAAGCTTTATTTAAGTAGCTACGGATAATGTGAGAATCAAATTTCACTCTCGGTATGGTCCTTTGACTGAGCATTAATTTTTGAGTGCTCGATAATACCAAATAAAAATGAGAAAAATCAGTTAAAAAGACAAGACAGTGTAAAGAAAAAAGCCCCTGCAATGGCAGAGGCTCATATAAGAGTCGTTAACGCTCTTTATTCCAAGCGCAGTACGCTTTATTCAAAGTACAGCACGCTTTATTAGAATGCCGTGCGCTTGTAGCGACGGTAAACTGGCTGCCAGAAGTGCTGGTCAATCGCTTGTTGCAGTGCTTCTTCAGTGATCTCTAGAGCAACGCCCTGTTCAATCGCCTTCTTACCAACAGCAAGAGCAATCTTCTTCGATACCGTGTGGATTTCTTCTAATGGCGGAAGTAGAGCGCCTGTGCCATTGATTGCTAGTGGAGAACACGTTGCAAGTGCACGGCTTGATTCCATTAGCATTTCGTCAGTGATGCGTGAAGCATTCACAGCTAATACACCAAGGCCAATACCTGGGAAGATGTAGCTGTTGTTACACTGAGCGATTGGGTAAGTCGTGCCATTGTGAACTACTGGCTCAAATGGGCTACCTGTCGCAACAAGTGCTTGGCCATCAGTCCAACGAATAATGTCGTTTGGTGTCGCTTCAACACGGCTTGTTGGGTTAGACAGTGGGAACACGATAGGGCGTTCACAGTGCAGGTTCATCTCTTTGATGACTTCTTTACTGAATAGACCTGGAGCACCAGATACACCAACCAATACGGTTGGCTTCGCGTGGCGAACAACGTCCAGTAGAGAGAAACCAGTGCCGTCGCTTTCCCAGTCTTTAGTGTTTTCGTTGGTTTGAACAAGACGCTGTTGGAAATCAAGTAGGTTTTGCATGCCTTCCTGTAGCAGACCCCAACGGTCAACCATGTAAACTTGAGAGCGAGCTTGTGCATCGCTGATACCTTCAGACACCATTTGAGCAATGATAGCTTCAGCAATACCACAACCTGCAGAACCCGCACCTAAGAAGGTAATACGCTGATCTGACAGTTTGCTGTTTGCTGCTTTACATGCTGCAAGTAGAGAGCCAACCGTTACGGCTGCTGTGCCTTGGATGTCATCGTTGAAACAACAGATGCGATCTTTGTAACGCTCAAGCAGTGGCATTGCGTTCTTTTGTGCGAAATCCTCGAACTGAACTAATGCATCAGGCCAACGGCGTTGAACCGCTTGGATGAACTCTTCAACGAATGCATCGTAGTCAGCACCTGTGATACGAGGGTGACGCCAGCCCATGTACATTGGGTCAGCAAGACGTTGAGGGTTGTTGGTACCCACATCGAGCACGATTGGTAGCATGTAAGCTGGGCTAATGCCGCCACACGCTGTGTAAAGTGCTAGCTTACCAATTGGAATACCCATGCCACCGATGCCTTGGTCTCCCAAACCAAGAATGCGCTCACCATCCGTAACCACGATAACTTTAACGTTGTGGTTTGTCGCATTATTCAGTAGATCATCGATACGGTCACGGTTCGGGTATGAAATAAACAGACCACGACCACGACGGTAAATATTTGAGAAGTTCTCACATGCTGCGCCAACCGTTGGCGTGTAAATGATAGGCATCATTTCAGAGATGTGGTTTTGAACTAAACGATAAAAAAGCGTTTCATTAGTGTCTTGGATGTTACGAAGGTAGATATGCTTATCCATATCACTTTCGAAGTTACAATATTGTTTGTATGCACGTCCTACTTGCTCTTGGATTGTTTCGGTTGTTTCCGGTAACAAACCTTCAAGGTTGAAAGAACTACGCTCTTCAGCAGAGAATGCGCTGCCTTTGTTTAGAAGAGGGGTACTTAGTAGAGCAGGACCTGCATAAGGGATATATAGAGGGCGTTTATCGTTGTTCATTGGATGCCTAATATGGGAGAAAGGGTAACTGAAAAATGATAACGGTTTAGTTATTCAATTGTAAATAGTTTCTCCACGATCTGAGCAAACAAAATGATATTCTTACCTCTGCCCCACACTTATCGAATTTCAACACGATAATTCGTTATACTTTGCTCACACTTTTTCGCGACGCTCCCTTTTTATGTCATTACTTCCCATCGATGCTTATCAAAATGTATTTCACCAACAAATCGTTAATTCTCACCTTGTAGTAGAGGCTGAAACCGGATCAGGTAAATCTACGCGGTTGCCAATTTGGGCTTCCCAACATGGGCGAGTTCTGGTGGTTGAACCAAGACGCATCGCGTGTACTTCACTGGCTAAATATCTCGCACAACAATCGGGCGAGAAGCTTGGTAGCAAAGTGGGCTATGCGATTAAGCTCGAATCGGAATATAACGAGCAAACTGACGTTGTTTTTGTTACGCCCGGTATCGCGCTGCGCTGGTTATCAGAAGATGGACTCGCTGGCTTTGATGTAATTGTGGTGGATGAGTTTCACGAGAGGCGCTGGGATATCGACTTGCTGGTGGCGATTTTGAAACAAAAAGCGAGTCATCGTTTAGTGATCACATCAGCAACCATTGAGGGTGAACGCCTTGCTCATTATTTGGATGCGAATCGAATTAGCTGTGAAGGGCGAACTTATCAAGTCGAGATTGAACACCGAGCGAATGAATCCAGAACACTGCCTGATAGTCGACATCTAGAACAGCGCATCGCGGAAGAGGTGAATCATCAACTGATAGCGTCTTCTGGCGATATGTTGGTTTTTCTGCCGGGTAAAAAAGAGATCGTGCAATGCGAACAAGCTTTAGCGAAAAATCCAGATATCCAAGTCGTTAAATTGCATGCCTCGGTGAGTGATAAAGAGCGAGATTTAGCGTTATCGGGTCGGAATACCAATACTGAAGGTGATGGCCAGAGAAAGGTCATCCTTGCTACAAACGTTGCGGAAACCTCATTAACCATTCCTGATATTGGTGTGGTGATAGATTCAGGATTAGAAAGACGCACCGTTCAACGCAACGGCAGAACCACCTTAATGTTGAAATCCATATCACGCGCTAGTGCCAAACAACGCGCGGGTCGTGCGGGTAGGGTAATGGACGGCGTTTGTGTTCGTTTGTATGGCGAACACGCAGCGTTAGAATTGGTTACGCCTCCTGAATTGCAGCGTGAAGAGCTGACCGAACCTATGTTGGCGGCGGCATGTTGTGGTGCGACTCTTGATAGTTTATCTTTCCTCGACCCTATTCCTGAGAAGTCGCTAAATAGCGCAACTCAAATCTTGCTGACGATGGAAGCGATTAACGCCGACCATCAAATTACCGAGCACGGCAAAAAGCTGTATCCACTGCCGATTGATGCTTTGTATGCAGACATTGTAACTCGCATCAAAACCAAAGCACTCAAAGAAGCGATGGTCGATCTCACAGCGGCGTTGTCTGTGCCTGCTCGCTTGTATCAATTACCGAACAGTGCAGAACATCTGGAAGCACTGGCGCAACAGGAGAAAGAAGGGTGTGATTTAAGCCTGTTAATTCAGATTGTGCGTGGTCGCGAATATCCGCATTTAGAAATAGACCTACAGGCACTGAATGAAGCTCAAGGTCTAGCTAAGCAAATGCGTGAGGTATTTGAACTTCCTCAGCTAGAAGTCGCGTCACGTTTTCAACGCATTGAACTACTTAAGACTATTGTGGATCTTCATCCTGAACTGGTGTTTGTGCGCCGGCTGAAAAGGAAAGAGGCCTTTGCTAATGGAGTGTTAGAGGTGGTACTTGGTCGCCAGAACCGTTTCCCGGACAATGCACAAGCTATGTTGGTGCTAGACACCCACAGCTTGCCGGGAAGAGGGGTTAAGCAAACACTGGCCTTAGCGACGGTCACTGCACCTATTCCTCTTGAGCTTATAGTTGATGCTGAGTTAGGAGATTGGGAGCAAGGTGAAACCGTTGTGAATGATGATGGCGTCTTTACCGAGATGGCGTTGATGTACGCAGGCCGCACGATTACAACCAAGCTTGTCGCGGCTGAAGGGCAACTATCATTAAAGCCTATCGTCGATCTCGTGGTAAGTGGTGCTCAACTTCCTGGTTTTGCAAAGGTTCGCACTCAAGAGATTAAGCATTGGCAGCTGTATGTGAAACTCGGTCTCGATGAGCAAACACAATACACACCAGAAATTGAGAACATTAACTTTGAGCTATGGTTTATAGAGCAGCTTGAAGTGTTAGGGGTTACTGATGTCAGCGAATTGGAAATGTTTGACCACTCAGACATACCGTTCGATGGCATTCCAACTTGGCTCTATTCAGAATTTTCGGAAAAATACCCGTTTGCATTGAGCCTTGCCGACTTGCAACTCGATGTAGAATACTTGCCCGCGAGAAAGCTGATTTACGTTCACTATCAATCGGGTAGTCGAAAGTTATCGCCAAAACGTTGGGAGCTACCGACATGGTCAGGCTGGCGCATTCAGTACAAAAAAGCGAGCCGAATAATTGATATCAAATAGATGGATAAGTTTTATCTCTAAAATATTAATCAAATAGGTGCATATATGATTTTTCAGTGCTTATTTTGTTACAAGTTTGATTTTTATATGCCTTTTTAACCAATCAAAAGGTCATAAAAGACTATTCTTCTATATCCTATTGCTATAAAGAAAGAGTTGATAGATATTGAGTATATTGTGTTGCCAAAGTGTCGGGGGACATCATGGATAAACAGGAAGAGACGCGTGTAGAGTTCGATTACACAACATTTCTTGGCGCCTCATGCAGTAAAAAATGGACTTTTCTGGAAGCACTCACCACAATTGCGCCAGTATTCAGTACCGTCTGGCGAGATAGCATTAAAGAGCTAGCAAGCCCTGAAGATCGTTTATGGCAGATGGCATTGAAATCAATGTCGACGCGTAAAAGTGATGAGTCGAATATTGTGACCTTACTCAAGCTCGCGAAGCTGGAAGGAATCAATGAGCTCAAAGTAGTGATGCCATATTCTCTTGAAGAAGAGCAGATCGAGTATATTGAATCGCGCAGTCATTTAGTGATTGCGGGTAATTCTGGAGAAGAGTTCACGATTAGGCTGTAACTTCAGTTCGCCTATAACCTCTCTCAGGATTAGTAAAACGCACACGTAAAAAGGGCCTCAATATTGAGGCCCTTTTAGTATCTAAAACCTGTGTTTACGAGCTTTCTAGCTTTCTACTTTGAGATAAAGCGATTAAGCCACTAGTCGATTAGACCATAGTCAGCGCGCAGAACATCAATGATCTCTTGCTTAGGATTTTCGCTCAAGACAATCTCAGCACCTGTGATTTTCGCAGCGATATCAAGGTAAGTACGAGAAAGAGACATTAGCGAATCAAGAGGCAGCTCATTGTCACGAGCTAGTGCTTCACGTTCTGGCATACGTTCTTTGTTCAATAGAATGTCGGCATCAGGGAAGTAGTTAAGCAGGAACTGACGGAAGCCTTCTTTTGAGTTCTCAACGATGTTGCCGTTGTTGTATTCCTGAGTATCCCAAATGCGAGATGAATCTGGAGTACCAACTTCGTCCATGTAGATAAGTTTTTCTTTGCCCTGAGCATCGTTGACGTAACCAAATTCAAACTTAGTGTCGACAAAGGTTTGGTCTACTTTCGCCAGTGCTTGGCTAATCACGTTGAAGCCTTCTTTTAGCAGCTTCTCGTAATGCGCGATGTCACTTGCCTGAGTGAAGTTGAATGCTGCGAAGTTGTCTTCGATGTTGTTACGTGTGATGTTCACATCATCAGCTTCTGGAACGCCAGGAATACCTTTCAAAATCCCTTTAGTAGAAGGCGTGATAAGCAGCTCTGGTAGCTTCTTGTCTTTCTCTAGGCCTTCAGGCATCTCGATACCACAGAATTCACGTTCGCCGTTCGCGTATGCACGCCACATAGAGCCTGTGATGTATTGACGACAAATCGCTTCGATCATGACTGGGCGAGCTTTTTGTACAATCCATACGAATGGGTGAGGGATATCAAGGATATGACTGTCAGCAAGGCCGTTGTCTTTAAACAATTTGAACCAGTGGTTAGAGATAGCATTTAGAGCTGCTCCCTTACCTGGAACACCTTTCAGATTCCCTTCACCACGCCAGATACAATCAAATGCAGAGATACGGTCACTGATCACCATGATTGCTAAAGGCGCATCTGGTGCTACATCGTAACCTTTCTCTTTAATTAGTCGTTGGCTATCTTCTTCAGTTAACCAGTAGACTGAGCGAACCTTGCCACTGTGGACAGGTTTGTCAGTACGGATTGGTAGGTCATCATTTACGGCAAGAACTTGATCAGCAAGGCTCATTTAGACATTCCTATCTTTTATCAAACGTCATACAGAGAAGTGCGGTGTGCACATGATTAGACGGGCATTATACCCAATCTACTGTTTGCTTCCAGAGAAAAAGCAAACGATTGCTAAATCTATTGATCAAATAAAAACCCCCGCCTAACTATCCGCTGAATAATTGGCGAATTGTAGGGCAGAGGAAGGCAGTATGTTTGGACTGTGTTTTAGAGCTATGCTGTCGAGTTAACTTAAGTTTGTTAGCTAAAAGATTAAGCTATGTTTGTGAACCAAAATGTTAAGCAAGGTAGATCAGTGAATACGCTCTGAATTTGCATCCATAAAGAAGACTTCACATTGAAAGCGCATACCTAGTGTTCTTAGGTACTGTTGGCTGAATTGATCAATCGATGCACTTGCAACAATCGCACTCGCATTCTTAGAGCGGATGGCTTTCTCAACCGTTTCAACTTCCGTCATCTGGTGAGAGGCTTTCATATGAATAACACGGTCGCAGCAAACATTATGTTGCTTAAGCTGCTTAGCCGATGGTCTTGGTGTTTGAGCCGTAAAAAGTAGCCACTGGTGTTGATTGGACAGCAACGCCATTCTTGCAAACAATGCTTCCTCGTTTGAATTTTTGCTTTTACGAGAAACTGATGTAAATGCGCAGTGAACTAGCGGGCTAGAGTGTTGGGCTTTAACGTGTGCTTGAATCATTTTGCTGTCCTTATATACATGCTGTATGTGTATACAGTAGTTTTAGTTGCTTATAAGATCAAGCGTTTTTTGCGGGATTATTGGACGATTTCGTCTGGAATTATGGGTGAAATGTAATTAAGCTATTGAAATTATTTGATAAATTAAATTTGAATGAATTTGCTGTTTTGTCTCATCAGTTGAAAAAATGTGAGCTTTACACAGGTGTATACAGTGGTTTTGACAGAAAAGTACTGTATATACCTGTGTAGAAGAGAGAAGAGAGAAGA
>NZ_MCSD01000001.1:0-39786 GCF_002872555.1 Vibrio sp. 10N.286.55.E10 | reverse complement strand
AGAGAAGAGAGAAGAGAGAAAACCACAAGCACAAAAAAAGCGCCTTAGGCGCTTTCTTATATTTCACGGTGTTGCTTATCTCAATGTCGCTTGGGAGAGTTTTGCTCTCATTTCCATTTCACCAATATTGAACTGGCGAACATCAATGGTTGCAATATCATTGCACTCTTTACATGCATGATGACACTTACCATCTAGGTAGTCGTGCTTTTTAACTAGGCTTGGCTTTTTGCACCAATCACAAACGCCTTCTATTGTGAACATATTCTCTCCTCACCTGTTTAAGTCAGGTGTATTTTCGGCGAAAATTATGACACAAGTAAGACCCATTAGTTAATAGTTTGTTACCCGTTTTTGAGAGGGGGATCGATTGCAACACCAATAAAATCGTTATCTTTGAGATATAGGAAAATGAAGATGTGTGTTTGTTTACGGTTTTGTAACATTTTGTAAAATGGTTTTTAGCGCATTGTTCAAACGTTTCATTTCTTCGTCACATCCATGACCATCAGGGTGATAGATTTTCGACAGTTGTTTGTATCGAATTTTGATGCTTTTCTGGTCAGGTATTGAACTCGGTGTGTACCCAAACAGAGCACAAGCGACCTGCAAATTACTCAGACCTTTGCTGTTTTTCTGCTTCTTCAATTCGTGAAACATAGTGTGCAGCTGGCGTTTTTGTTGCCTAATCGTAAGGTCCTTTGAGCTAAGCTGCGCTTCAAGTGATTGTTGTTGCTGTCGTGAATCACCCGACTTTAGAGCTTGTCTTTTTCTTGAGATAACGAGAGTCGCAATAATGCTGATGATTGAAATCAACACGGCCAACGCAGCACCAATCATATATTCAGAGCTGGTTAGGTTAGAACTGGAGAGCTTAGAGCGTGTCGCTTGGCTAGATTGCACTTGCTGAGATAGCCCCTGACTGCTGTCGATTTCAGAGTCGATGCTGTCATCGAGCTGTTCTATTGAAGAGATCTGCTTTGCGCGCTGCTGGTTGAATTGCGCTTGTAGAACACGGGTGTAGCCATCTTCTGCATTAGGGTTGTCTTTTAAGGCAGCTTCATACCATAGCTGCGCGGCATCTAATGGTTGGAGTAGTTCCTTTTCAAGTGAGGACTCATAGATCTTTGCTACTTCCACTGGAGCTCTCTTGTTACCTTGCAGTGCAGCTTTGATGAACCACTCTAGGGCCATTTTGTTATCTTGCTCGACACTTGTTCCTGCCAAGTACCACTTGCCGAGTTTAAATTGTGCATCTGCATTGCCATTATCTGCAGATTGAGAGTACCAATAGAATGCGTCGTCGATGTTTTCAGGCACATCCGTTCCCAATTCATACGCTTGCGCTAATTGGTATTGAGAAATGGGATCTTGAGGTTGTGACTGTAGTGAAAACTCATTACTACTTGCTGCGTGCACGAAATGTGGGGTGGGCAACAGTATCGAGGAAAAAACGAGGGCTAGAAATAGAGTTCTAAGAAGTGACGATGACAAAAAGTTGGATTGGATAAGCAAAAGATAAGTCTCGTAAAAAAGCCCAGAGTCGATATGTCAGTATGAATACGCTTTATGGTTGTTGGTTATTAGTATTACGCTAATTGAGTAACATAACTGATAAACAACTATATAGAGGTTAATTCAATAGATAAAGACGGACTGGGCTTTAATCGTGCTACTTAAGCGGCAAGATTTGAATTTCTACACGACGGTTACAAGCACGACCTTGAGAGGTATTGTTGTCACATAGAGGGTAACGCTCACCGTTACCACGAGCAATGGCACGGCCTGCTGCTACATCTTGAGAGATCAAGAATGCACGAACAGATTCAGCACGACGCTCAGAAAGGATTTGGTTAGTCGACTCACTGCCAGTGCTGTCCGTGTGACCTTCGATCACTAGGCTTGTGTCTGGGTATTCAACTAGGATGCGCGCAACGCCGCGAAGTGTGTTGTGAATGCTTGATTCTAAAGCGTAAGAACCAGAATCAAAACCAATGCCGTTTTCCAGACGAAGTAGAAGTTGATTCTCACCAACACGTTCTACTTGAACGCCAGAGTTCATTAGTTCTTCACGAAGGGCTGCTTCTTGTCGGTCAAAATAGTAACCAATACCACCACCAACAGCCGCACCACCTGCCGCACCAATAAGTGCACGTTTACCACGGTCTTTAGAGTCACCGGTAGCTGCACCAGCAACGGCACCAGCAAGTGCACCAATTAGAGCGCCTTGAGTTGCAGAGTTAGTCTCAGATTCGCCAGTTGTCGCGTTTTGGCGTTGAGTTGCCTGACAACCCGTTAAAGCGATAGTAAGCGCTAGGGCTAGTGTGATTTTTTTCAACGTATTTTCTCCATCATGTACTTCTATCAAACGAATGAATCCGAGTGACAAACATAGTCCTGTAAATCTTATTGATGGTTTTTATCAATACGCCGAAGTAATGTAAAGTGGCTCTATGATTTAGTTATCTTTTTAGCTGCCTGGGTACCGCCAACTGGTCGATTAACAGACAATTTACGACCTTTCTTCAAACCAACTTCATAATCGGCGGTGAGGTTTTTCATCGCTTCTCTCAGTTGCTGTTTGAACGTTTCACGGTCGATATTTTTGAATTCTTTATCAATGTAGTTATTGATCTTGTTGTTTGATTCGTCGTCTGGAGTAATGGTTGGCAGCTTTTCAAGTGCACCTTCAACCCAGCCTGAAACAAACGAGTTCACGCGGCGTGTTACTTCTAATGATCCTGTGCCAGAGCCAGCAAAGCTATTTCTGAATTGGCCGGTGTGTTCATTCAGCTCGCGATAAATGATATCGAAAGCGAAGGCTGCGAAGATCGCGCGGTCGGCTTCACCAATGAATTCAACGCGCTTGAGGCCTTTGTGATTCAGTAACACGGCTTCTACGCCAAACTTGGTGTTGATACCGCGAATAACGCGCAGCAGTGTAGAACTGATATTTGCAGGTAACAGGTGACTGGACTGAGTTTTCCCCATCTTGATAAATTCAATATCGTCTTTTTCGAGACCATATTTCAGCATCAAGTTATGCGCCATTTTTATCGCATTGGCAGCTTCATTGACGTTCGCAGAATTTCCAAGCTCAAGACACTTGGCAATTTTCTTTAGGGCTTTTTTCTTATCCATCGACAATTTAATCAGTACCGCAAATTTTTAAAAGTCCAACATTTTACATGTTTTCGCGGGTAACAGAAAGGCAAAACTGGTTTGATGAACAAGTGAGGCGGTGAACATTGAACTGCATGAGCCGACTTGGCGGTAAAAACAAAAACGCCATCAAGAGTATTGATGGCGTTAGTGACACGATTTTTTAAAGTGACTAGAGCATTTGCAAACTAGATACCCAGTTCATCGAGTAGGTCTGCTGCAGAATCATTGCCAGAGCTTTGAGCTGGCTTGTTCGCTTCTTGCATTTTTTTCTGAGTCGCCTCAAGAATGCTATCTGGACATTCGTCTTCTGCGATTTCAAATTCTTCCAATTGAATGAATTCGGTCTTATCCATCGCAAGCTCAAGGTAGAAGATGTTGTTATTGGCGGTAGAGAAGGTCACACGACGAGCTTGTGGACGATCGAGGTTAGTATCAACAGAAAGGTTTACTTGCTTGTTCAGAGCCAGCATTTTCGGTTGGTTTTGGGTGATGTTGGTTTGCAGCTCTTTGCGGATTTTATTGGTGAAGTCACCCACCAATTGGTTCATCAACTCACCCAATACATCACCCACTTCGTCTGAAGTATGAAGCACAGCGAGCTCGTTTTCAGGCATGCCCATATTGCGCATGTAATTGGTGTAGATCTCTAACGCTGCTTTGGACGTAAAATTGATAACAACAAGACCAGAAAAGCCGCCGTCAAACAGAACGAAGCAACCAAAGTCTGGCTTGAGGCTTGTTTTGTTGATCTTTTGAACCATGGCTGAATAGGACACCTGAGAAGCCGTCGCTGAAGTAAGTACGCTTGAGACTGATTGGCATAGTTTAAGAAGGATATCTTCAGTTGTGACTGTTTTGTTTTTTTTCATTGTGATGTGCTCGTGGAGATGTCTTAAACAAAATGTTATTCAGTATATTGTTACTGAATTAAGACGAAAGTGACTATTTCTCCATTCTTGCACTGAGATTCTGATTTGATCACCTTTTTATATGATCTTAATAGTAGTAAAGTGACGAAATTCAAAGAAAATTATTAAAAATCTCAGATAACCCAATGCTGATAGGATCAGCGAAGTAGGGGCAGGAAGCAAATGTTACCAAGACTTCAACTCAATGCTGATGTCGATCCAGTTGTCGTACGCTTTTTAGATGAACTAAAAACAGCGGGCTTTACTGGCGACATTGAATCTCAATATTCTAGCCGTTTGGCTGTGGCGACTGATAACAGTGTCTATCAGCAATTGCCGCAGGCGGTCATCCTTCCTAAAACAACGCAAGATGTTGTGCTTATCGGTAAAGTGGTTTCTAAATCTGCTTACGAACGTGTGACCTTTTCCCCTCGTGGTGGCGGTACCGGAACCAACGGACAATCTTTAACAAAAGGTGTCGTGGTTGACCTGTCGCGATACATGAATAAGGTTCTTGAGATTAACGAGAAAGAAGGCTGGGTAAGAGTTCAGTCAGGTGTCGTTAAAGATCAATTGAACGACGCTGTTCGCCCGTATGGTTACTTTTTCTCTCCAGACCTTTCCACAAGTAACCGAGCAACCTTGGGTGGCATGATCAATACCGATGCTTCGGGCCAAGGGTCATTGAAGTACGGAAAAACGTCTGACCATGTATTATCGCTACAAGCGGTATTCGCAGACGGTTCATGTTTAGAGTCTGATTTATCACACGGCTTACCCGTTGAAGGTGAATTCGCTCACCATGCCCTTGCGGTGACTGAGGCTGTTTGTCGAGACAAGCGCGCTCAAATTCTGGATAAATTCCCTCCGCTGAATCGCTTCTTAACAGGCTATGACCTAAAGAACGCTATAAGTGAACAAGACGATAGCTTTGACCTGACTCGCGTTCTATGTGGCGCTGAAGGTTCGTTAGCATTCATCACTGAAGCTAAGCTAAACCTAACGCCGATTCCAAAAGCGCGCACACTGGTTAACGTGAAATACAACACGTTTGATTCTGCATTGCGTAATGCACCGTTTATGGTGGAAGCGAAAGCACTGTCTGTTGAAACGGTTGATTCAAGAGTATTGAACTTAGCGAAGCAAGACATCGTCTGGCATACCGTGAGCGACCTGCTGACCGATGTCCCTAACAAAGAGATGCTTGGCATAAACATGGTTGAGTTTGCAGGCCAAGATGAAGCGGAAGTTGAACAACAAGTTCAAGCGCTGACGGCACAACTTGAAACCATGGTAGAAACCGAAGACGCGGGTGTGATCGGTTTCCAAGTTTGTAGCGATTTGGCGAGTATTGGCCGAATCTACAACATGCGTAAGAAAGCGGTGGGTTTATTAGGTGCGGCGAAAGGCCGAGCTAAGCCAGTCGCTTTTGCTGAAGATACTTGTGTACCACCAGAAAACCTCGCGGACTTTATCTCTGAATTTAGAGTGTTACTCGATTCAAAAGAGTTGAATTACGGCATGTTTGGTCACGTGGATGCGGGCGTATTACACGTTCGTCCAGCATTGGATCTGTGTGACCCGATGCAAGAAGCCTTGATGCATGAAGTCTCTGATGAAGTGGTTAAGCTAGTGGCGAAATACGGCGGCTTAATGTGGGGTGAACATGGTAAAGGCTTCCGTTCTGAGTATGGTCCTGACTTCTTCGGCGAAGAGCTGTTTACCGAATTAAGACGTGTTAAAGCGGCATTCGACCCGCACAACAAGATGAACCCAGGCAAGATCTGTACGCCATTGGAAAGTGACGCTGAATTGGTGAAAGTCACCGATACTAAGCGTGGCTTCTATGACCGTCAGATCGACGTACAAGTTCGTGATAGCTTCAAACAAGCGATGGAATGTAACGGTAACGGCTTGTGCTTCAACTACGATACTAGCTCGCCAATGTGCCCTTCGATGAAAGTCACGGCTGACCGTCGTCATTCGCCAAAAGGCCGCGCAGGCTTGGTGAGAGAATGGTTACGCCAGTTAACAGAGCAAGGCGTCGATATTCTCGATTTAGAGCAAGAAGCGCTGAAGGACAATACTCCGGTTAAAACCATGGTGGAACGTGTTCGTAATACAATGAACAAACGCCATGAATACGATTTCTCGCATGAAGTTCACGAAGCGATGAACGGTTGTCTTGCGTGTAAAGCGTGTGCGAGCCAGTGTCCGATTAAAGTTGATGTTCCGAGCTTCCGTTCTCGATTCTTAAACATTTATTACTCACGCTACCAACGCCCTGCAAAAGACTATTTAGTCGCCAACATTGAAACCATGCTGCCGCTAATGGCGAAAGCGCCAAAGGTTGTTAATGCTGCCTTGGGTCAAAAGTGGATACAAACCGCAACAGCGAAAACGGTTGGTTATGTTGATGCACCACTGATTTCGGTGCCTACACTTAAAAATCGCCTGGCGAGCAAAGAGCTGCAACTCTTCGATTTACAGTATCTAGAAGGGCTCTCTTCTGAGCAGAAGAAACAGCACGTGTTGATCGTTCAAGACCCGTTTACTAGCTTTTATGATGCAGAGGTAGTCGAAGACTTCGTTACCTTGGCTCAGAAGCTTGGCAAAACACCGGTGTTATTGCCGTTTAAACCAAATGGTAAAGCACTGCACATTAAAGGCTTCTTAAGTCGTTTTGCGCGTGAGGCGAAATCGACGTCTGATTTCTTATCGATGGTGGCTGATATTGGTATTCCTTTAGTCGGTGTTGATCCTGCTCTTGTGCTTTGTTACCGCGATGAATACGTCGAGATTTTAGGTGACAAGCGTGGCGACTTTGATGTGCTCACCGTACATGAATGGTTAATGCCGTCGCTCGGTGATTTTGAAGCGCGTTCTGCAAGCGAAGAAATGTGGTACTTGTTTGCTCACTGTACGGAGAAGACCAAAATGCCAAACGCTGAAAAAGAGTGGGGCGCTATCTTCAAACACTTTGGCGCTGCTTTAACCAGCGTTCCTGTCGGCTGTTGTGGTATGGCAGGTACTTTCGGTCACGAAGTCGATAAGCTGCAAATGTCGAAAGACATATACGGTCTAAGTTGGAAGCCAAGGATGCAAGACTTACCGAAAGAGCGTTGCTTAGTGACGGGTTATTCCTGTCGAAGCCAAGTGAAGCGTTTTGAGGGTGAGAAGCTTGCCCACCCACTACAAGCGCTCGCAAAAATTATTTAATACATTTAGCCCAGCAATTGCTGGGCTTTTTTCTAAACTAACAATGGAATTGTTAATAAGGAAAGCTATGAGATTTCTTGAGTTAAAAGTACCACCCGTTGCACTTTTCATTATTGTATTTATAGCCTCGAACTTCTGTGCGCAGCAATTGATCCTAGGAGCAATTGCACTGCCTTATGGAATGGTTGTACTCGGTATCGGGATTGTATTGAGTGGTGTGATTGGAATATCAGGCATATTGGAATTTCGAAAACAGAACACCACCGTTAATCCGATCAAAGTCGAAACCGCCTCGGCAGTTGTGGACAGCGGTATTTTCGGTTACACCCGTAACCCAATGTACTTAGGGCTATTCATCCTACTGTTTTGCTTTGGCTACTTCTTCCAAAACCTGTTCAGCGTTTTACTCAGTTTTGTATTTGTAATGTACATGACTCAGTTCCAAATCAAACCCGAAGAGCGAGCACTAGAAAAATTGTTCGGTGCTGAATATGTTGATTACAAACAAAAGGTTAGGCGTTGGATCTGATGTGGATTCAAAGACAATCAAGTAATTAGATAAGAACTATTATCATTTAGTTGAGATTCATCACAAAAAAATATAACCAATGTTTCATATTGTGTTTTTATAAAATAGCCTGCACATCATTATTAAAAGATATAAAAGGCTAGGTAATAAAAATGGTTCAGGCTAAATGGTTGTCGCTAGGTATCTATGCAGTGAGTCTGTCTTCAACGTCGGTGTTGGCAGATGTTTCAGCTCGAATTATCAACGGTAAAGAAGCAACACAAGGCAATTGGCCATTTATGGCTGCGCTAGTCTCAAGGAACGTGAACGCTTATGACGGTCAGTTTTGTGGTGCGAGCTTCATTGGTGAGCGATATGTATTAACTGCCGCTCACTGTGTGGAAGGTAATGGTCGTGAAGATCTAGATGTGGTGATTGGCGTATCAAACCTTTCTGCCTCTCAAGCCGCACAACATAGATACGCTGTTGATAATATTTATGTACATGAATATTACAACTCTGCAGCGACAGGCAATGATATCGCCATTATTGAGCTCGCAGAAAAGCCAGCTGAGTCTGTGGTTAATCTCGTTGATGGTTATGTTCGAGGTAACCTAAATGATGGTCAGATGCTAACGGTGATGGGCTGGGGAGATCAGGACGCATCAGATGGTTATGCATCTAAGAGTGAACTATATCAAGTCAACATTCCTTTAGTTAATCAGTATGAATGTAATAGCGTTCCTCACAGTGGCTATGCGTCAATTGGCAGTGATGCATTCTGTGCGGGATACAGTGATGGTGGTTATGACTCCTGCCAGGGTGACAGTGGTGGACCAATCGTTGTGTCGACAAATGGAACATATGAGCAACTGGGCATTGTAAGCTGGGGTAAAGGCTGTGCACAGTCCAACGCCTACGGAGTCTATACCAATATTAGCTACTTTGATGATTGGATTGATGAGCAGCAATCAGGGCTTAGTTACCGTCAAATTGAAATGCTTGGTGCAAAATTATTGGCGCCTATTTCACATACCTTTGAATTCACAAATAAATCTGATCAAAACATTGCAGTAAACCGTGTTTATCCAATTTCAGGTAATGATACTGTTATAACAGACAACGGATGTAGCATTTTAACTGCAGGGCAAAGCTGTGAAGTTGTGGTTAGTTTCGACCTAAACTCAATTGGTGAACATGAATTTGGTATTAATGTTGACACTGATTTATTGGTAGGCACGGTTACTTCAACTGCTTCTGTAATCGGAGCGAGATCTGTAACGGATACGGTGAGTTCATATGTAAGCATACCAAACAGTGGCGTCTACAACACACAAGCTTGGATTACAGAAGGTGATTCGCTGTCCTCACCGTCCATTAGCCACGGTACATCTACAGCGCTTATTGTTGAGGGGATTCCTTCTGGTACAGTTTCGTTTGACCTAACTGCATCGTCTGAAGCTGATTATGATTTTGTTGAGGTTTATATTAATGGTCAAAAACTTGATAGTGTCTCTGGTGAGTTTTCTGGTTCGGTCAACCTACCGATGGTGAGAGATTCCAATAATAGCTTCATGATTACCTATGTGAAAGATTGGTTTGGTTCCACCGGAAATGACAAAGCTACGGTCAAGAACTTCTCTTATACAGATGAGATAAAGATATCTAAGTCTGAAGGAACGCAAAACGCAAAAAGCTCAGGGGGCGGTAGCGGCGGCTCGCTGTCTTGGCATTGGTTATTTGTGCTTTTAGGCGGTGCGACTGTACGTAAGTCATTTTCACCACTGAAGATGAAAGGTGATCAATAAGCTATACCACTAACGCTAACTTAAGACTGATAGCCAACCTATCACCTTTAGTTAAACGAGAAAAGCCCAGCTGGATGAAATCAGCTGGGCTTTATTGATCTGAATTCACGGTTATAGCTAACTCCGATTTCCGTTTCTAACTTGGTTTCAATCAGTGCCAAATCAAACCAGAAGAGCGAGTACTAGGCAATTATTCAGTGCTGAATATGTTGATTACAAACAGAAGGTTAGGCGCTAGGTTTGATTTGTTAATGCAGTTAATAAGCTAGCTATTCACTAATGTTTGAAACCTATTCAAGGTAAGCCATATTTTGGTGTGCTTACCATTTATATTTATTTTTTATCAAATAACCTGTCCGTTATTATTAAAACAAATGAAAGGTTAGGTAATGAAAGTTATCCAAACAAAATGGCTGCCATTAAGTATTTATGCGGTTGGCCTCTCTTCAATGCCGGTGTTGGCAGATATCTCCCCTCAAATTATCAATGGTAACCAAGCGGCAAAAGGTAGTTGGCCATTCATGGTCGCGCTTGTTTCAAAAAACATGGATGCCTACGAAGGGCAGTTCTGCGGCGCAAGTTTCATTGGTGAGCGATATGTACTCACCGCAGCGCACTGTATCGAAGCAAGCAGCAACCAAGATTTTGAGGTTGTCATTGGTGTCTCTGATCTTTCTTCGCCCGACGTAGAGCAGCATCGCTATTCTGTTGAGCAAATTTATGCCCATGAAAGTTATACTCAAGAGCCTGCGAGTAATGACATCGCTATTATTGAGCTTAATGATAAGCCCACGGAGTCTGCGGTTAACCTGGTCGATGGTTATGCTCGTGATAACTTGAATACAGGTCAGATGTTAACTGTCATAGGTTGGGGTAACCAGAATTCATCAGAAGAGCAATACTCATCCACGAGTCAGTTACATCAAGTGAATGTTCCGTTAGTTAGTCAGCGAGAATGTAACCTTGGTCAAGGAGACGGATATTCAGATATTGGCTCTGATGCTTTTTGTGCCGGTTACAAAGAAGGCGGACGCGATTCATGTAGCGGGGATAGCGGCGGTCCAATCATGTTGTCCACCAATGGTCACTACGAACAGCTAGGTCTTGTGAGTTGGGGAGAAGGTTGTGCACAGCCAAGGGCATACGGTGTCTACACCAACATAAGCCACTTTGCTGACTGGATAGGTAAGAAGACGGCAGGTTTTAGTTACCAAACTAAAGCGATGCTTGGTGCTCGATCTTTGGGCCCAATTGAACACAAGTTTGAATTTACGAACAAATCTGATCAAGAGATTAAAGTAACCAACGTATCTTTAGCTGTCGCCACAGACGATCCCATAACCTACAATGGTACTGCGATCATAAAGAGCAATAGTTGTACGACGCTATCGCCGAATGAAGGCTGTGATGTGGTTGTAAGCTACAACATAGATTCAGTGGGTAATCATGATTTTGGTATCAAGCTGTCAACCGACTCATTAGCCGGTGTGGTGACATCAAAGGCATATGCTATTGGCGCGAATGTGGTTTCTGATGCAGTGAATTCACTCGTCACGATACCTAAGAATGCAGTTTACAGCACAGAAGCTTGGGATGTTGAAGGGGATACGATAGCTTCACCGGATATTAGTAATAGCCAGTCCACCGCATTCATTGTTGACGGAATCCCAGCTGGTACCGTGTCTTTGGATCTCACCGTCTTTTCTGAAGAAGATCGTGACTATATGGAGATCTACATTAACGGCTTTGAAGTCGGCGCGTTTGCGGGGCAATTATCTGGGACTGTTGAACTGCCAATGGCGAGAGCTAAAGACAATAGCTTCATGATTGCGTACAGCAAAGATGAGGTGGGTTCTGCAGGGCATGACAGAGTGACCATTAAGAACTTTGCTTATAGTAATGAGATTAAAGAGCTAAGCTTGGTGGAAGATCCAATCATCAAAAAGACAGGTGGTTCAATGGGTTGGTATTGGCTGGCGATGCTGTTAGGTGGCACGATGATACGTAAGTCACTTTCGTCATTGAAGAGGAAAGGTACTCAGTAAATACCGGTGACTTATATTAATATCTATTGTTTAGAATGAAAAAAGCCCAGCTTGATACCTCAAGTTGGGCTTTTTAATTCTGTGTTGGCTTACTTAAGCGGCAGCTGCGAACTGAGCTAGAAACATCTCTTTACGTTCGTTGAAGCGGTTTACTAGGTCATCGACAGAAGCTTGGTCGTATGGCTTAAGGCCACTTGCTACCATGCGTTTCACGCCTTTACCTACCACTTCGCCGTCCTCTTTGAAATCGAAGTTCAGTGTCACGATGCCACGCTTGCCTTCAACATCAAAAGTCGCACCAGAGAATTCAACTTCTGGGTGGGATAGGTCTAGGCGAGTAAATTCAACTTCCATGCTCTCGTAAATAACAAGAGGACGTTGGCAGTTGATCATCATCTGTTGCTCTTCCATAAGAGGAACCATGATGTGTGGGAAGTTCATACCAGAGAACTTAACGTAGTTTGTTACTACGTGTTCGATGAATGCTTGATCGTGGCTTTTCTCACCTTCACAAGACATGTGTAGGTATTCTTTGCCTTTCTCGTCAACCAGTGAGCTTTCTTTTTCACACTTGTTGTCAACGCTAAGCGCAATACCGTTACCAACCATACCTGAAAAATCAAAACGCATTTTTTGGCTGATGCCTTCTTTCTGCAGAAGAACTGCAAACAAAAGATCGCCAGGCACGCAGAAGCGCTTGTTGTCTTCATCGTGAATTGGGTTGAAGTCAGCGGCTACTTTTTTAGCAAAGTGGCTAGCCTGTTCACGAGTGAATTGAAATTGATTGTCTTCAGTAGAAAAGTAAGGTGTCAGAAACATAGTATCGCTATTAGTCATCAAATCTGGGGTGGATTATAGCTAACTAACTTCGTTCTAATGGTCTATCCAGTTAACTTTGCTTATATATCAGTTAATTAGATAAATACATTGGATGGTATGTGACGATTTTAAGAGAGATATGGCCTCTGGCTCAATGCAACAAGGGCTAATCGATAGCCCTTGTTTATATGACACTCTAATGAGTGTTGTTCAGAATGTTTTTGCTTTAAAAGCTACACAGAGTGCCTTCTGGCATTAGGTGATTATGAACGGATAATTTGAGCAATAAGTTCGCTTGTTCAATATCCGGTGCAAAATATCTGTCTTTGTCGTAGAAGCTGACTTTTTCACGCAAAATCTGTTTCGCTTCTTCCACACGAGGAGAAGATAGATTCGGAGCGCGGAAGTCTAGCCCTTGTGCTGCTGCTAAATATTCTACAGCCAATATCCCACGGGTATTTTCAGCCATGTATCTAAGTCTACGTGCTGCGAAGGTTGCCATAGACACATGATCTTCTTGGTTTGCTGATGTTGGAAGGCTGTCTATTGATGCAGGATGCGCTAAGGTTTTGTTCTCACTTGCCAATGCTGCAGAGGTAACCTGAGCAATCATAAAGCCCGAGTTCACGCCGCCGTTATCGACTAAGAACGGTGGAAGTTTGCTTAGCGCGCTATCAATCAGCAGCGCCATTCTTCGTTCTGACAAGCTACCGATTTCAGCTATTGCTAATGCAAGGTTATCGGCAGCCATTGCGACGGGTTCTGCGTGGAAGTTACCCCCTGAAATAATGTCGCCATCGTCTGCGAAAACTAACGGGTTGTCCGATACCGAGTTCGCTTCAACATTTAAAATTTCAGCTGAATTACGAATCTGCTGTAAGCAAGCACCCATCACTTGAGGCTGACAACGCAGTGAGTAAGGGTCTTGAACCTTTTCACAACAAGTGTGTGATTCACCAATCTCACTCTTTTGATCGAGCAGATGACGGTAAGCAAGCGCTGCATCCATTTGGCCACGGTGACCACGAACGCGGTGAATACGAGGGTCAAATGGGCGGCGACTACCGAGTGCTGCTTCTACAGACATTGCACCACACACGGTTGCAGACGCAAACAAGTCTTCAGCTGCGAATAGACCTTCTAATGCAAAGGCCGTCGATGCTTGAGTACCGTTTAACAGCGCTAAACCTTCTTTAGGAGCAAGTGTGATTGGCTCAAGGCCAGCGATCTGCATCGCTTCTAAACCTGTAATGATCTTACCGTTGTGGCGTGCTTGGCCTTCACCTAGCAGAACGGTACTCATGTGGGCGAGGGGAGCAAGATCTCCAGATGCACCTACTGAGCCTTTCTGTGGTACACATGGGTAAACTTGAGCGTTCACAAGATCGATAAGTGCATTGATCACCTTGAGGCGGATACCAGAGTAACCGCGAGATAAGCTGTTAATTTTTAACACCATCATCAAGCGCACAGTTTCATCAGACATGAATTTACCAATGCCCGCCGCGTGAGAAAGCACGATACTTTTCTGTAGTACTTCTAAATCTTCAGGGGCTATTTTAGTATTCGCTAATAAGCCAAAACCTGTATTGATGCCATATACCGTGCGATCTTCAGCAATCACTTGCTCGACAACCTGCATGCTCGCTTCAATATCAGGGATAGCTGCAGGGTCGAGTGACAGGTTCACAGGGCTACGGCTGATTTTACGCAGTTCAGATAGGCCTAGTAGTCCTGGCTTAAGTAATAAATTCAACATGTTATCTCCAGACATTAAAGGCGACGAAGTTCTTCGTTCAACATAGGTAAATCAAGCTTCTGTTCTTTCGCACACTGCTTGGCAATATCGTAACCCGCATCAGCATGACGCATTACGCCAGTTGCAGGATCATTGTGAAGTACGCGAGCAATTCGCTGTGATGCATCTTCACTACCGTCACAACAAATCACCATACCTGAGTGTTGCGAGAAGCCCATGCCAACGCCACCGCCATGGTGCAGAGAAACCCATGTTGCGCCGCCTGCAGTATTTAGAAGGGCGTTCAATAGAGGCCAATCTGATACGGCATCTGATCCATCCATCATGCCTTCTGTTTCACGGTTCGGGCTCGCAACTGAACCTGAATCTAGGTGGTCACGACCGATAACAACGGGTGCTTGAAGTTCGCCATTCTTAACCATTTCATTGAATGCTTGGCCCAAACGTTCACGATCTTTCAAGCCAACCCAACAAATACGAGCTGGTAGGCCCTGGAACTGAATGCGTTCACGCGCCATATCTAGCCAATTATGTAGATGTGGGTTATCTGGAATCAGTTCTTTTACTTTTTGGTCTGTTTTGTAGATGTCTTCTGGGTCGCCAGATAGGGCTGCCCAACGGAATGGACCGATGCCTTCACAGAATAAAGGACGAATATAGGCAGGAACGAAACCTGGGAAATCAAATGCGTTTTCTACGCCTTCTTCCAGTGCCATTTGGCGAATGTTATTACCGTAATCTACAGTCGCAGCACCTCGATATTGTAGGTCGAGCATCGCTTGAACTTGAATCGCCATCGATTGTTTCGCGGCTTTCACCACTTTTGCTTCATCAATGGTGCGCTCTTGCGCTGCTTTTTCCATTGTCCAACCTTGCGGCAAGTAACCGTTCAGTGGATCGTGGGC
The DNA here is from genome assembly GCF_002872555.1 of Vibrio sp. 10N.286.55.E10. NCBI lineage: Bacteria > Pseudomonadati > Pseudomonadota > Gammaproteobacteria > Vibrionales > Vibrionaceae > Vibrio > Vibrio sp. 10N.286.55.E10. The sequence goes on along the minus strand of NZ_MCSD01000001.1, from coordinate 24,650 downwards.
AGATGTTTGGTCGGTCACTACGTCAGGCGTGATGTTACGTTCGACTAACTCTGGGAAGACGTCTGCGGCGTTACCTAATAAGCCAACAGAGATTGGCGTGTCTGATTCTTTAATCATAGCCATTGCTTCATCTAAGCTGGTGGCTTTTTTGTCTACATAGCCAGTACGTAAGCGGTAGTCGATTCGTGATTCATCACACTCAACCGCGATCATTGAGAAACCAGCCATTGTTGCCGCAAGAGGTTGAGCGCCGCCCATGCCGCCAAGGCCGCCTGTGAGTACCCATTTGCCGTTTGCTTCGCCTTGGAAGTGTTTCTTCGCAATCGCGACAAAGGTTTCATAAGTACCTTGAACGATGCCTTGTGAGCCTATGTAGATCCAGCTACCTGCGGTCATTTGACCGTACATCATCAAGCCTTCTTTATCGAGCTCGTTGAAGTGCTCCCAGTTGGCCCAATGTGGAACAAGGTTAGAGTTAGCGATCAACACGCGAGGTGCGTTTTTATGAGTCGGGAACACGCCTACAGGTTTACCTGATTGAACAAGCAGCGTTTGGTCGTCTTCTAAACGCTCTAATACTTCAACAATCTTGTCATAACATTTCCAATCACGCGCTGCGCGACCAATACCACCATACACAACCAGTGCATGTGGGTGTTCTGCCACATCAGGGTCTAGGTTGTTCATTAGCATACGCAGTGGTGCTTCTGTTAACCAAGATTTAGCGCGCAAAGTGGTGCCATGAGGTGCGCGAATTTCGCGAGTCGTGTCGAGACGAGGGTCACTGTTGTGGTGTTCCGTCATTTTGGAATTCCTTCTGTTTCACGTTATATCGTTGTAGTTGTAGTTGTAGTTATCGGTATATCTGGATTAGTCGTTGGCCATTACAGAGGCAATATCCCAACACAAACGAGCCGCCAATCGAGCCGTTTGGCCATCGACGTCGTAGTCTGGGTTATATTCCGCAATGTCCGCGATAATGAGTTTTTCACTGTGTTTAAAAATCTGTTCTAGAAAAGGAGCGAGTGTTTCATAGCTCACGCCTCTTGCCGCTGGTGCACTGACACCCGGCGCAGTCGCCGCAGGGAAGACATCGAGATCAATGGTGAGATAGAGGTAATCACACTCATCGATGAATTTTTGCAACTTAACCAATTGAGCGACTTGGTTTACTTGGGTGATATCGCGGTCATGTTCGTACCACACACCCAGTTGGTCGGCTTTGTTGAACAGTGCTTTGGTATTGCTGGCTGCACTCACACCAAGACACGCGTAATGAAATGGCCACTGATGTGCATGGCAGTAGTCACTTATCTGGTTAAAAGGCGTGCCTGAACTTGGTTTGACGTCTGCGATGTCGCTTTTAAATTCACGAAGATCAAAGTGAGCATCAAAGTTAACGATGCCTATCTTAGGTTTGCGTTCAGGCTGATCTTTGTGAAGGCGTTCAGCTTTATGTAAATGCTCAGCAAGGCCTTGGAACGATGCCCAAGCCACTTCGTGACCGCCGCCAAGGGTAATCACTTTGCTGGTAGCTAAAGCATTGGCAATCAAAGAAGCACACTGCTTTTGACTGACTTCTAATTGACCATCATTGCACTCGATATCACCGAGATCCGCGATGTGTGCATCACTGTGCCAAGCCATATTCGCCAACGCTTGGCGAATCAGGTTAGGTGCTTGTTTCGCGCCCACGCGTCCTTTATTTCTTGCAACACCTGCATCGCTGGCAAAGCCAACTAAGGCGATAGCGCTGTCCTTAAGCTCGTCACTTAGATCACTACTTTGCACTTGCTTGGTGATGTGATGAACGCGAGTACCGAGTGCGCCATCTTCAAGATCATTGCGTCCCGTCCACACGAAGTTATGCACGGTTTCTACGTTTTCTTGAATACCGTTGGATTTAGATTGAGTCATGACACACCTCGCCATTAACAATGCGTTTATGCAGATGAGGAACACCGACTTGATAACTTAGATCGGCAGGGTGCTCGATATTCCAGATCGCTAAATCAGCGACATAACCCACTTCGACTTTGCCTTTGGTTTGTGAGTCGCCAATGGCAGCGGCAGCATGACAAGTCACACCGCGCAACGCTTCTTCAGGCGTCGTGCCAAACAGGGTGCAGCTCATGTTCATCATTAGCGTTAGGTCAGCAAAAGGAGAAGTACCGGGGTTTAAGTCGGTCGCTATCGCCATCGGAATGTTGTGTTCGCGAAGTAGGGCAATAGGTGGCTGTTGAGTCTCTTTTAAGAAGTAGAAAGCGCCGGGAAGCAAGGTGGCAACTGTGCCTGATTCCGCCAGTACTTTTACTCCGGCTTCATCAAGGTATTCAACATGGTCAACAGAGAGTGCGTCGTATTTTGCTGCAAGTGCGCTGCCACCCATATTCGAAAGTTGTTCTGTGTGGCCTTTGATCGCTAGCCCATGTGCTTTGGCCGCTGCAAAGACGCGTTCGGTTTGTTCTAGGTTGAAGCCGATAGATTCGCAGAACACGTCAACTGCATCAGCTAACCCTTGCTCTGCAGCTTTAGGGATAATCTCTTGGCAAACCAGGTCAATGTAACGATCGGGTTGTTCTTTATATTCTGGTGGTACAGCATGGGCAGCGAGGAGAGTAGTGGTGATCTTAATACGACGATGATTTTCTAACGCTTTAGCCGCACGTAACATCTTGAGTTCATCATCAAGCGTTAAACCATAGCCAGATTTTACTTCGATGCTGGTTACGCCACTTTTTAGCAGGCCATCGAGTCTCGGTAACGCCATTTCAACCAGTTCAGACTCTTGCGCTGCACGTGTGGCCGTGACTGTCGCTAGAATTCCACCGCCTTGTTTGGCGATGTCGGTGTAAGAGACACCATTCAAACGCTGTTCAAATTCGTTGGCGCGATTACCTGCAAATACGAGGTGAGTGTGGCAATCAATCAGCCCAGGGGTGACTAACTTGTTTTTGCAGTCATAGGTGGCGTAATCCAAAGAACCATCAACACTTACTTGTTCTAACTCAGAAGCAAGTTCGCCTTGGTTTGAACAAGAGATGGACACGATCTTACCGTTTTCGATAACGATATCTTGAGGGGCAGAGGGCTGATAACCATCGGCTCCTGAACTCATGGAGACCACTCGTGCGTTTTTGAGGATCAAATTCATAATCACCTAGATCTTTGCTTAACATTAAATGTATATACAAATAAATAGGCTAAACGCTGACCCGAATCAAGTTGATGTTGCAAAAATGTGATCGTCGATCGGGATGATGTTCTTTAATCTAGAAGTATCTTGGAGCTTAATTTGTACTTAGAGCCAGGATGGTAGAGCAATGCAAAGCTGATGAGACGTTCTTTGCTCCATGTTCTTCTATTCAAAAGAAGGCAAGGCTCTGATTCAGAAAGCTTTAGTGACGTTCTGATCTGAGTGTCTGGAATAATGGCTTCAACCGTGTGTTCAATAGCACTCAACGGGCAGTTTTTTGAAAGGTATTCATTGGGTGTAGATTTTGAAAAGTCCTGCTCTAGGTATTTTGGAGCGGCTTGAGAGCTCACCCAACGAGCTTCCAGTTGTATCGGCGTATTGTCAGCAAAGTGGATGATTTCACTATAGAATACTTCTGCATTGATCATCACGCCTAACCGTGTGGCGGTGCTTTCATCAGCCTTGATGCTATCGTGTTTGATCACTTGGCTAGTATACGTTTGGCCACGGTCTTTGATCTCTTGCGCGATATTGTTGATATCAAGTAGCGGAGATTGTGCTTTTTCGTCGGGCTCACAAACAAAAGTACCGAGCCTTGGCTTCCTGATGAGCTTGCCTTCAGACACAAGATCTCGAATGGCTTTATTCACCGTCATTCTACTCACGTTGAACTGTTCTGTGAGTTCGAGTTCGGTGGTAATTTGATAACCCACCGGCCAGTGACCATTGGTAATTTTGTCATCTATGAACTGTTTTATCTGAAGGTAGAGCGGCGCTTTCGACATAATGAAACCTTATTTGACTATACAAATAGAGTAACGGAATTTTTCACGATTTCAACATTTCCTCGGGCAATGTGACCTTATTCAACATAGATGGGGCAAATTGCTTGATTCTGTGAGGCAAGTGTCGCAAATTGTCACGCAATAACTATTCGTAAATCAGATAATTAGAAAGAGAAATAATATGTTTAAGAAATTAAAGGCCTCGTTGGGCATTGGTGCAGCAAAGGTTGATACCGTCTTAGATAATATTGAAGTTTTCCAAGGTGGCGAGTTGTCAGGCAATGTTCACATTGTTGGTGGCGACGTTGAGCAACAAATCGACCTGATTAACTTGGTTCTCAACACAGAAGTAAAAGTAGAAACAGAAGACAGCACTAGCTATGAAACTTTTTCACTCGGTCGTATTCAAGCCGTAGAGCCTTTCGTTATCCAACCGGGCGAAGCCAAACTGGTTCCATTCCGTCTTAAACTGAATGATGAAACGCCAGTCACCGCGTTGAACGCACAAATGAACCAATGCCATGTGTGGGTCGAAACCAATCTAGATATCGGCTTCGCGATTGATCCTAAAGACCGTGACTTTATCTCCGTACACCCACTGCCAACGGTCGCTAAAATCATCCAAAGTGTAGAAGCATCGGGCATGGCAATGGTGAAAGCAGACGTAGAGAAGGGCTTCTTAAAAGGCAACAGCTTTGCTTCTCGCTCTGGCTGTTACCAAGAGATTGAATTTCGCAGCGGCGGCTTTATGAATAACAAAGAGATCGAGCTGTCATTCATCGTAGATGGTTCTATGGTTCACTGCTTAGCAGAAATCGACCGCTCAATGAGCTTCCGTGGCGACCAATACATCTCATTCAGTTTGCCAGCTAACGCGGCCGACTCAGACATCCGCAACGCTGTATCAAGAATCATGAGTGCGTAGTTCCCTCTCTGTTAGTAGTTGCTCTGTCTATTAACAGAGACAAGACAATACAACTTCTAAAGCCGAAGTTAACCGTTCGGTTTTTTTGTATTGTAGATAAAGCCAACGAATTACTGATTGAGCTATGGGTTAGGCGTTAGAAGGATCTATATAGAAGAGACATTTCAGTCATATAGTTTTGTGGTGCTGCGGGACTAACATTGTCATTTCATATTATTTCGTTACAATGTTTGGCTACTCACAAATGGGGCATCTGTATTTGCTTCTATGTGGGTATATTTATTATGCATATATCCCCAATCAGCGTACTAGTTGATTGAAAGACATATATTAAACATTTTCATGTGTTGCTTGGTGTGCAACACCACTGTAAAGGACAAATAATGCCAATTATTACTCTTCCTGACGGTAGTCAGCGTCAATTTGACAACCCTGTATCAACTCTAGATGTTGCCCTATCAATCGGTCCTGGTCTTGCGAAAGCAACCATTGCTGGTCGTGTAGACGGCGAGCGTGTTGATGCTTGTGATCTTATCGAAAACGATGCAAGCCTAGAAATCATCACAGCTAAAGATGAAGTTGATGGCCTTGAGATCGTTCGTCACTCTTGTGCTCACCTTTTAGGCCACGCGGTTAAGCAGCTTTTTCCAGAAGCGAAAATGGCGATCGGTCCTACTATCGATAACGGTTTCTACTACGATATCGACCTTGAGCACTCTCTAACGCAAGAAGATCTAGAAAAGATTGAAAAGCGCATGAAAGAGTTAGCGAAGACCAAGTACCAGGTTGTTAAGAAGAAAGTTAGCTGGCAGGAAGCGCGCGACGCATTCGAAGCTCGCGGCGAGACTTACAAGATTGAAATCTTGGACGAGAACGTTTCTAAAGACGATCGTCCAGGCCTGTACCATCACGAAGAATACATCGATATGTGTCGTGGTCCACACGTGCCTAACATGAGCTTCTGTCAGCACTTTACTCTACTTAACGTAGCGGGTGCTTACTGGCGTGGTAACAGTGACAACAAGATGCTTCAACGTATCTACGGCACTGCATTCCACGACAAGAAGGCGCTTAAAGCTCACCTTGTGCGCCTAGAAGAAGCGGCTAAACGTGACCACCGTAAAATCGGTAAAGCGCTTGACCTATTCCACATGCAGCAAGAAGCACCAGGCATGGTGTTCTGGCACCATAACGGTTGGACTATCTTCCGTGAGCTAGAAGTATTTATTCGTCAAAAACTGACTGAGTACGATTACCAAGAAGTTAAAGGCCCATTAATGATGGACCGTGTTCTTTGGGAACGCTCTGGTCACTGGGATAAGTACGCTGAAGCAATGTTCACAACTTCTTCTGAGAACCGTGAATACGCTATCAAGCCAATGAACTGTCCTGGCCACGTTCAAATCTTCAACCAAGGTTTGAAATCTTACCGTGATCTACCGCTACGTATGGCTGAGTTTGGCTCATGTCACCGTAACGAGCCGTCTGGCGCACTTCACGGCATTATGCGTGTTCGTGGCTTCACTCAAGATGATGCTCACGTATTCTGTACTGAAGACCAAGTTCAACAAGAAGTTAAAGCTTGTATTGATATGGTTTACGATACTTATACAACTTTCGGTTTCGAAAACATTGTTGTTAAACTATCGACTCGTCCAGAACAGCGTGTAGGTTCAGACGAAATGTGGGACCGTGCAGAGGCTGACCTTAAGCAAGCGCTAGAAGCATTAGAGATTGCATACGAGATTCAAGAAGGCGAGGGTGCGTTCTACGGACCTAAGATTGAATTTACTTTGCATGATTGTTTGGACCGCGCTTGGCAATGTGGTACAGTGCAGCTCGATTTTGCATTACCAGAACGTTTAGGTGCTACTTACGTAGGTGAAGATAACGAGCGTCACACGCCAGTTATGATCCACCGCGCGATTTTAGGTTCACTAGAACGCTTCATCGGTATTCTTATTGAAGAATACGCTGGCTTCTTCCCAACGTGGTTGGCGCCAGAACAAGCAGTTGTCATGGGCATTACAGACAAACAGTCTGAATATGTACAAGAAATTACGAAAAAACTGCAAAAAAGTGGATTTAGAGTCAAAGCAGACTTGAGAAATGAGAAGATTGGCTTTAAAATCCGCGAACATACTTTGAAACGTGTACCGTTCATGCTTGTGTGTGGTGACCAAGAAATGGAAGCCGGCGAAATTGCAGTACGTACACGTAAAGGTAAGGACCTTGGCAAATTTAAAGTGGATGACTTTATTTCATACATCCAAGCCGAGGTTTCAAGCCGTAAGCTCAATCTGGAGGAATAGCTATTAAAGGCGGAAGACGTGGCCAACAACCGGCCAAACAAAACCAGCACCGTTTAAACGGTGACATTCGTGGCGTTCGTGAAGTGCGTCTAACTGGCGCAGACGGCGAAGCTGTTGGTGTAGTATCAATCGCTGAAGCGATGGAAGCTGCAAATGAAGCTGGTATGGATCTTGTAGAGATCAGCCCTAACGCCGAGCCGCCAGTTTGTCGTGTGATGGACTACGGTAAGTTCCTCTTCGAGAAGAGCAAAGCTGCGAAAGAGCAGAAGAAGAAGCAAAAGCAGGTTCAGATCAAGGAAATTAAATTCCGACCTGGAACTGATATTGGAGACTATCAGGTAAAACTACGCAACCTGACTGGTTTCCTAGAAGACGGCAACAAAGTGAAGGTAACAATTCGCTTCCGTGGCCGCGAAATGGCTCACCAAGAAATCGGTGTTGACGTTCTTAATCGTTTGAAAGCGGATACTGAAGAATTTGCAGTAGTCGAATCTTTCCCAACGAGAATTGAAGGTCGCCAGATGATCATGGTGTTGGCCCCTAAAAAGAAGTAATTAACGGCTTTGCAAGTAATTGAACCCTGCAGCCTCAGGTTGCGGGGTTTTATTCGCCCTAATTACTATGTTATTAACAACTCAACAATGCGGAGTTATTCATCATGCCTAAGATGAAAACCAACAAAGGTGCTGCTAAGCGTTTCCAGAAAACTGCTGGTGGTATTAAGTTTAAGCACGCTGGTAAACGTCACATCCTGACTAAGCGTACTACTAAGAACAAGCGTCAGCTACGTCCGAACTCGATCCTTCCTAAATGTGAAGTTGCTCAAGTTCTACGTATGATGCCATACGCTTAATTCTTTTTAGTTTATAAATTCGTTTAGTTTAGGAGAAGCATAATGCCTCGCGTAAAACGTGGTGTACAAGCTCGTGCACGTCATAAGAAAGTTCTAAAACAAGCTAAAGGTTACTACGGAGCACGTTCACGTGTTTACCGCGTAGCTTTCCAAGCAGTTACCAAAGCTGGTCAATACGCTTACCGTGACCGTCGCAACAAGAAACGTCAATTCCGTCAACTTTGGATTGCACGTATCAACGCGGCATCTCGTCAAAATGGTCTATCTTACAGCCGTTTCATCAATGGCCTTAAGAAAGCATCTATCGAGATCGACCGTAAGATTCTTGCTGACATCGCAGTATTCGACAAAGCAGCATTTGCTGTTCTAGTTGAAAAAGCGAAAGCATCTCTATAATTTAGAGTTAGCTTAAAGGTTTAAGAAAAGGAGAACTTCGGTTCTCCTTTTTTATTGCCTGTAATTTGGCTTTGCCATATTTTCTCGCATCTCGCATCTCGCATCTCGCATCTCGCATCTCGCATCTCGCATCTCGCATCTCGCATCTAATTTTTATTCGCTTGAACAAGCATTCTGGTATATAAACATTTACCTAACCTTTAAATGTTAAGCGACCGAGATAAATGACCGCACCTACTACTATGACGTTCTTCGAACGTTTTGAAACCGATATCCTTTCAGGCAAAAAGACCATTACTATTCGCGATGAATCTGAGCGCGATTACCAGCCGGGCAGTGTTGTAGAAGTATCCACGCTAGAGCAGGGACGTGTATTCTGTAATCTTAAGATCATTAGCGTTGAACCAATCCTGTTTGATGACTTAGGTGAGTTCCATGCTCAGCAAGAGAACATGACGCTAGAAGTCCTGAAGGGGGTGATTCAAGATATCTACCCAGGGATCTCTGAACTTTATGTTGTCTCTTATGAGTTGGTAGCTTAAGCCTGATTGGATTAGATTGACTAGCTAGGGATGGCGATTTATGAGTAATAACCAGCAGACACTACTTCAGCTTTACTGTCGTGAACAGCAAGACCAAACGTTACTGTCTAAGAATGACCTTGATAGTGAACTGAGCGAGAGTGCCGATTATTTAAAGTGGTGCGAGAGCAAAAGAAACTTTGTTGAAGAAGATGTCTTAGGGCGTACTTGGGTAAAAAGTTGCCCAGCAGGGTATATTACTGAGGTTCACTTTCATTCGGATGGTAGTCTAACGGAATACCGCTTGTTTGATCGGTTTGAAACTCAAGGTCATTGGCTGTTGAAAAGCGGGTTGCTGCAAGTTGAAATCAGTAAAGGTGACAATCGTTACCAGTTTGATGCGGTTGCGTGTAAAGACTTGAATATCCACTCGGCGGTGGAATATAAAAACCAAGAGCTTCACTCCTACCTTAAGCTTGTTCAGGTGGAAGCTAGTTAACTCGGTTTTGACTCATCAAGCTCCAAAAGCAAAAAAGCTAACGTCAAACGTTAGCTTTTTTCATTTCGATCGAACCTTGATTGGCTACTTAGGCTTGGCAGCCCTTATGCGTGATAGTTTTCAAGTTCCTTGTACAGTTCTGAATCTACGTCGTCAGTAGAGCAAACTGTCAATAGGTCTTCAATAAAACACTTGAGAGCGCGAACTTCGATGCGTCGAATACCCTGTTGCTGCTCTTCAGTCAGGTAACCGTAGATAGTCGCCGCGCCAAAATCACCAAAGATCATTTGACCTTGTTCATTAACCAAGGTGTTGTGCGCATACAAGTCACCGTGGCAAACCTTGTTGTCATGCAGGTGATTAAATACATCAATCATTTGAGTAACGATGTTGTCGATTTGCGCGATTGGAAGTTCGAAACCTTCTGGGAAAGTATCACGCGTGCAAGTATCGAGTGTCGGTGGCAAGCCTAGGTTGTAATGGCAGCTTGGGATAAGCTCCATCACCAACGCAAGGTAATCTTGTTCGTCCACTTGCGCGATAGACTTCACTAAGTTGCTATGGTGACCAGCTTGAAGACACGCTTCTAGTTCATCATGTGGGTAACCGTCGCTTGTCACTTCGCCTTTGAATACTTTAACCGCCACTTCCTGAGGGAAATCAAAATCACTGTTTAACCAATTAGCATGAGATATCACGCCTGATGCACCTTGACCAAGCACTTGATTCAATGAGTAGCATTGCGAGCTTACTGCAGGCACGCTATCTAAGCTGCTCGGGTGTTTGCAAAATGGATTGCCCGCAAAGGCTAACCAAGCAAGTTTTGGTAGCTTAATAAGGAACTCAGGGAATTCAGTCAGTTGGTTTGCAGACAAGCGGACCAGTTCGAGGTTGGATAGGTCTTCCATACTCTCAGGTAAAGCGCGAAGCTGGTTGCCTGCGAGTGCTAGCTTTTGCAGTCTTGGTCTTTCACCCAGTGAGTTAGGCAGAACTTCGATGGCATTATCTGTCAGAATTAACCAGCGCAATTGAGCGGGTAGGGACTCTTCACTCACTGTTTTGATTTGGTTGGTCTTGAAACCGATCATTTCAAGCTTAGGAAGTGACCCAAGAACATCAGGAAGGTGCGTAAATAGGTTATTCGACGCAAAGATAATACGTAGATTAGTTAGCTGTGTTAACTCTTGTGGAAGCTCCGATAACTGATTCCCTGAAAGATCCAGAATCTCTAGCGAATCGGAGAGCTCTAAGATCTCTAATGGAAACTCGGTGAGACCTTCTGACAGTTTTAAGCGCTTAATACCTTTTAGTTGCCCTGATTTTAATTGTTCTAGAGTATGCAAACCTTAGCCTTATGAATAGATGTTCGAGGCGCGTAGTGTACTTGTCTCAAGTGAGAAAGGCGAGCACCGGAACGATGCTCGTTTAACTAAGCTTAGCGAATGAATTTACGAAGCTTAAAGTTGTATGTGATTTTGGCTTACGCCAACCTCCTCAACAAAATCGGTATCATGACTGACTAGGATGAACGCACCTTGATAGTCACGTAAAGCCGACGCCAATATTTGCTTTGAGTCGATGTCTAGGTGATTGTCTGGTTCATCGAGCAGCAGTAATGGCGAATCCTGTTTATGGCTGACGATCAACATCGCCAGTTTCATTTTCTCTCCACCACTTAGGTGAGCTACTTTGCGGTACACGGAGTCACGCCTAAATCCAATGCCAGCTAACAAGGTGCGTGCGTTACTTTCCGTCATGCTACAGCTATGTGCCATCAGGCTATCGAACATGGTGTCATTGGTGTCCAACAAACCAAAGTGTTGATCAAGGTACACCGTAGATCCTAAGCGTTTGATGGTGCCAGTGTAGTTCGAGTGCTCGTTGTGAATCGCTTTCAACAGTGTCGACTTACCACAACCGTTTGCACCGGTTAGATAACAGCGTTCACCTTGTGACAGAGAAAAGTGGATAGTAGTACCAGCCCCATACTCAAGTCGGCAATCTTCAACTGTTAATAGCGCGTTCTTTTTCTTGCTATTACTCTGCTGTAGATACAAGGCCTGAGGTTTCAGTTGCTCTTGCTGTTCTTTAAGAAACTGAAGCTTATCTTGATTTTGCTCCTTTAAGTTATTTTGACTAATGGCTGATGCTCCTTGCGTTCGTCCGGCTCTATCTTTCATCGCATCCAATAATATCTTGGGTTGGCTGCCTGACTTTCGCAGTCGGTTTCCTTGCGCCTCTCGCTGTTGTGCTTTTTCTCTATTGGCTTGAGCTTGGCGTTCAAGTCGTCTCTTTTCGGATTGGTGATGCGTAATCTGCTTGTCCAATGCTTCATTTTGGCTCGATATTTGTTTGAAGTAGTCATCGTAGTTTCCTTTATAGAAACGTAATCCCAAACTGTTGAGATGGTAGATTCCTTCCATGTGCCTCAACAGACTTCGATCGTGACTGACGACAAGTACTTTTCCTTCAAATTGTTGGCATTGCATTAGTAACCAATTTCGTCCGTCGTTATCTAAATGGTTGGAAGGTTCATCGAGAATTAACATGTCGTGATTCGATGTAAATAAGCGATGAAGTTGCAAGAGGGCAAGTTGGCCACCGCTTAATGTATTGCACGGCGCGGTTAACTCACTGGTTATTTTCAATGTAGCTAAAAGCTGTTGAGTGCTCTCCTGTAAATCCCAATCGCCCCCAATGATGTCAAAATGCTGAAGTTTGCAGCTACCTTGCTCGATGGCTTGCAAGGCATCGAGCTTTTCAGTGATACCTAAGAAGTCAGCAATGTTGATTTCGCTATCTAAAAGCTCTGAAGGTAATTGCGAGTAAAAACCGATCGAACCTTGTCTGGAAACACTGCCTGATGTTGGCTGTGTTTGCCCTGTGAGTAACGAAAGTAGCAGTGACTTTCCAGCCCCATTTCTTCCAACTAGTCCTGTAAGGCGCGTGCTCAAATTAAAGGTGATGTCTTTGAATAACCACTCGCCAGTATCAAGCTGAAATGAGAGATTATTGGCTAATATAGTAGGCATAAGAATACCTCCCTTTACGTGTAAACGAGTAAAAGGGGTGAGGCGCTTTTCTACATAGACTCCAATGCAGGACTCTAACAATAAATCGCCAAAGACGTTACTTAGGTAGATGACCAATCAAAGATAGAAAATCTGTGATGAGATGAATTCTGTCTTTGAGGTACAGTTCTGCAAGATTCATGTTGTCAAAAGACGGATCTTTAAGAACTTGATTTGTCGCGAAAATAGATGACGAAGTAACGCCCACTAACCCCGAGTGTCCAAATGATTTTTATAAAAATAAATCGGATGTCAGGATGTTAGTACTTCATTATGGCGTTATTCTCTTTTGAAATGATGGTGGGATGTTACTGAAAGAGAGTGCTTAAAGTCAATATGATGACCTGATTAAAATGTATCCAAATAATTAGAGCGCCTATATAACCATGAGGCGCTTTAGAGTGTTCTTTGAAAGCAAGAGCTTTAAATAATGTGGAAATTACAGGTTTTGTCCACCGATAGCTCGCCAACACATATCAAAGCTATCGCTGATGTACTTGGCTGACTGCTCTGGTGGTAACTCATTCTGCTCAATCAACCAGTTTGCACAAATCAAAAAATGGCTGTGGATGAAGTGCCTAACGAGATTAATGTCTAACACCATTAACTCACCGGCTTCCTGTCCTTTCAAAATGATATCATCGAGTGATGCGAACATCTGCGAGACAATGACTTCGCGAGTTTGAGTCGTTGGGTCAAAATGCACATTGGTGAAAAACTTCATGGCGACTGGGTTTTCTAATGCCCACTCAATCCCTGTCATCCACATAAATTTAAAGGCTTGATAGCGATTTTGTTCAGCGATTTCTGTGTGCTGAACAAGGGTAGAAAATAGCTCTATTTTCAGTTCACGAAACAGTTCATCAATCAGTAGAGATTTGTTCTCAAAGTGATGAAACAGCGTGGCTTTTGCTACCCCTGCGGTTTTCGCTATTTGACCTGTAGATGTGCCCTCTAACCCTTGTTGAGAGAAGAGTAGGAGCGCAGCATCTAGGATTTTTTGCCTTTTCGTAATCATCGATTCAGTACTTTGAACATCATTTTTTTGATTGGGTTGTTATATGGAGGGTGCATCAACTTAGTGAAATTGATTTTGCCTCGAGTCAATACGGTTTTCGCATGGCTGAAGGTTCTGAAGCCTTCAACACCGTGGTAGTGTCCCATGCCTGACGGACCAATACCACCAAACGGCGCGTCTTCTGCTGCGACATGTACTAGAGAGTCGTTAATACAAACACCCCCTGAATGAGTGTCCGATAGGAATAGGTCTTGAGTCTGTTTGTCGTGACTCATTAGGTACAGGGCAAGTGGACGTTCTCTTGTTGTGATGTAGCTGATTGCTTCTTCAATAGAATCATAAGGCACGATAGGAAGCACAGGACCAAACAACTCTTCTTGCATTGCCACCATGTCGTCATTCACTTCGGTGAGAAGGTGTGGCGTCATTCTGTGGTTCACGTCGTCTTGCGCTTGTTCGGTGACAGTATGTACTACAGCACCTTTTGATTGCGCATCTTCAACCACACCTTTTAATCGATTGTACTGACGCATGTTAACCACTGAGGTTAAGTCTTTGCTCTCAATTCCCGCTTTATACAGCTTCTTGAAGTAGCGTTTATAAGCCGTGATAAATGCATCGACTTTTTCTCTTGGCAGCAAGATGTAGTCAGGCGCGACACAGATTTGGCCTGCATTTAAGCTTTTTGCAAACAGGATACGTTCAACAGCGTCAGCCACATCAAAGTCAGGAGCGATGATGGTTGGAGACTTTCCGCCAAGCTCAAGTGTCACTGGCGTTAAGTTCGCGGCAGCGGCTTTCATGACGTGCTTACCTACCGCGGTTGAGCCTGTGAATAGGATATGGTCAAACGGCAGCTGGCTGAATTTCGCGGAAACATCGGCTTCACCTTCGATGATCGCCACTTGATCTTCACTAAAGCCTTCAGCCAACATCGCTTTTAAAACACGGTTGGTTGCAGGGGTAAACTCAGACATCTTAAGCATTGCAGTGTTACCTGCGGCCAATGCTGTGATGAGAGGCCCTAAAGCGAGCATCACCGGGAAGTTCCAAGGCACGATGATGCCAACTACACCTACCGGTTGATAATGCACAGTAATCTTGGCTGGTGTTAGCATCAAGCCGGCTTTTCGACGTGAAGGCTTCAACCACTTCTTAAGGTTTTTATCACTGTAATTGATCTGGTGTAGGGAAGGGGTGATGTCAGCAATTAAGCTGTCGTGCTTTGCTCGATGGCCATAATCTTCTGATACCGCTTCAATTAACTGCTCTTGGTAGCGCATTAATAGTTTTTTCAAGACTGAGAGATCATTTCGTCTCTGTTCAAGTGTTGGATTAACGTTGTTACGGTAGTGATCTTGTTGTCGGTTGAACAGTTGATCCATGTCGTTGGTGCTTGACGTGTTTGGTTCAAGGTCTAGATTATGGCTCATAGTATCCCCTAAATTCGAAGGCTGACCGATTGGTCGGTCAGTTGAAATTACAAGAATATCCAACCGAATACAAGATGCGCGCAAGAAAAGTTCAATAATTGAGCGGCTACAACATTGAATTGGGCGATTTTTAGTAGGAAGAATGAAGTATTAGTAGGCATCGAATCGAGGGATACAAGCCGTGTTGGTGATAGCGAGAGTTGTGATCGGGAAGTGCGCATGTTTGTCACAAACCTGACTTAATATCACCAAATTAGCCAAGAATTTTAGGTGCAAATGCTATTTTATTCACCTAATTTTTTATGAGAAAGTGCTTTATATTTAATGCGCTTCAGCCTGCTTTTTGCCCTAAAACCTTGTAATTCCTTATCTGTCATTTTAAGTCGATCGGTCGATAAAAAAACGTAATCGTAACCACAAATATCAATGGTTGGACTCACTCTTAATAATATCGGTTAATGCAGCCAACAAATCGTTTTTGAACGTTTTTTGTTGGGTTATACCTCGCTATTCCAATGAGGTATCTTCTGTCGATGGCCCTATAGTGTGAGGTCTCTAGAATTGGAAAATTCGGTTAATTTGGAACGCATCCGTGCTGAGTATAATGTAAAGCACTGGAGCCAAGGTTTTTATGGAATTGATGATAATGGCGAGGTGTATGTTTCACCGAGCGAAACCGATCATCAAGTTCCGCTAAGTCAGATCGTAAAACAGTTAGAGCAGCGAAATATTGGTTTGCCTGCTCTTGTGCGTTTTCCTCAAATAGTGCATCAACGTGTGCACAATATCTGTAACGCATTCAACCAAGCGATCGACGAATATCAGTATGACAACCGTTACCTGCTTGTTTACCCGATTAAAGTTAACCAACAGAAAGAAGTGGTTGACGAGATCTTAGCGAGCCAAGCTCAATTAGAGCAGAAGCAATTAGGCCTAGAAGCAGGTAGCAAGCCTGAACTATTAGCGGTATTGGCGCTAGCTCAAAAAGCAAGCTCAGTGATCGTGTGTAACGGTTACAAAGACAGAGAATACATCCGTCTTGCGCTTATTGGTGAAAAGCTGGGTCATAAAGTTTTTATCGTTCTAGAGAAGCTATCTGAGCTTGATCTTGTTCTTTCTGAAGCGAAAGCGCTTGGCGTGAAACCTCGTTTAGGTTTGCGTATTCGTCTTGCTTCTCAAGGCGCAGGTAAATGGCAAGCAAGTGGTGGCGAGAAGTCGAAGTTCGGCTTGTCTGCATCACAAGTGCTGACTGTTATTGAACGCTTGAAAGCAGAAGACCAACTGGATGTTCTAGAGCTAGTGCATTTCCATCTTGGTTCACAAATGGCGAATATTCGTGATGTACGAAATGGTGTGAGCGAAGCGGCTCGTTTCTACTGTGAACTGCGCGATATCGGTGCTCAATTGAAGTACTTAGATGTTGGTGGTGGTTTGGCTGTGGATTACGACGGTACACGTAGCCAGTCTTCAAACTCAATGAACTACGGTTTGCTTGAGTATGCACGTAACATCGTAATGACAGTAGGGGATATCTGTAAGCTCTATAATCAGCCACAACCGGTGATCATTTCTGAATCTGGTCGTTCGTTGACTGCGCATCACGCTGTTCTTGTTACTAACGTGATCGGTACAGAAAGCTATTCTCCGGAAGACATGGCAGCGCCAGAAGCCGACGCACCACTGTTGCTAAACAACATGTGGAAGAACTTCTTGGAGTTAGATGCAGGCAATGATGACCGCGCGCTGATTGAGATCTACAACGATACGCAAAGTGATATCGCAGAAGCACACAACCAATTTGCGACAGGCATGCTGAACCTTCAGCACCGTGCTTGGGCAGAGCAGATGTCTTTGCGCATTAACTACGAACTTAGCTCTCGCATGAGTACTAAGAACCGTTACCACCGTCCAATCTTGGATGAGTTGAGCGAGCGTTTGGCAGATAAGTTCTTCGTGAACTTCTCTTTGTTCCAATCGTTGCCTGATGCTTGGGGTATCGATCAGGTGTTCCCAGTATTGCCTCTAAGTGGTTTGGATAATGCTGACGAGCGACGCGCTGTGGTGTTGGACATCACTTGTGATTCTGACGGTACTATTGATCAGTATGTTGATGGTCAAGGCATTGAAACAACTCTGCCAGTTCCTGCATGGAACCCTGATGAACCATATTTGATGGGCTTCTTCCTAGTAGGCGCATACCAAGAGATCTTGGGTGATATGCATAACCTATTTGGTGATACGCACAGTGTAGTGGTCAACGTT
This sequence comes from Vibrio sp. 10N.286.55.E10, assembly GCF_002872555.1. Lineage (NCBI taxonomy): Bacteria > Pseudomonadati > Pseudomonadota > Gammaproteobacteria > Vibrionales > Vibrionaceae > Vibrio > Vibrio sp. 10N.286.55.E10. The sequence goes on along the minus strand of NZ_MCSD01000001.1, from coordinate 7,379 downwards.
GACGAAAGCGGTGAAGCGAACATCGATTACATTAACGAAGGCGACACGGTTGAAGACATGATGCGTTATGTTCATATCGATATGGACCTAATTCGCCAGAACTACAAAGAATTGGTAACGGCGAAAGTACCAGCTCAAGAGCAGCAAAGCGTACTTGAAGAGTTAGAGCAAGGCTTGATGGGTTACACCTATCTTGAGGATTTTTAATGAACGATCTATTTACGAAACCAGATTACTCACTTTACTCCAATGCGATGACTTTCATGCGTCGCCCATTGGTGCAAAACCCAATCGACAATGATGCTGATGTGGTTGTATTAGGTGCGCCGCTAGATATGGCGACATCTGGCCGCCCGGGCGCTCGCATGGGACCTGATGCGATTCGCCGTGCGTCGGTGAACTTGGCATGGGAAGGCAAGAAGTTTCCGTGGGACTTCAATGTATTTGAACATACCTCGGTGATTGATGCTGGCGACCTTGTGTTTGATTGCGGTGACGCAGAAGACCTAACTCAACGTTTAGAAGCGGCTGCTGATGCGATTCTAAATAGTGGTAAAACTCTGTTAGGTTTAGGTGGCGATCACTTCATTACACTGCCTTTGCTTAGAGCATACGGCAAGAAGTACGGTGAGATGGCTCTGATTCACTTCGACGCGCATACTGACACTTACAGTCAGGGCAGTCGTTACGATCACGGTACTATGTTCTACCATGCGCCAAATGAAGGTTTAATTTCGCCTGAACACTCAGTTCAAATTGGTATTCGTACAGAGTATAAGCAGGAAGGTCACGGCTTTAACGTTATTAACGCGATGCAAGCGAACGACATGAGCGTGGACGAGATCATTGCTCAAGTGAAAGGCATTGTTGGTGATAAGCCAGTTTACCTAACGTTTGATATTGACTGTCTGGACCCTGCATTTGCACCGGGTACCGGCACGCCAGTGTGTGGTGGTTTGAATTCAGATAAAGTGCTCAAAATCATCCGTGGCTTACAAGGTATCAACATGGTTGGTATGGATGTGGTAGAAGTGTCTCCAGCCTATGACCAAAGCGAAATTACCGCTCTAGCAGGTGCAACTATCGCACTTGAGCTGCTTTATGTTTGGACGGCAAATCGCATTGCTAAATCATAGTGCTTGATTGTTAAAATCGTAACGCTACATACTGATTTTAAAGCCCACTAAGGTTCAACTTAGTGGGCTTTTTGTTTTTGGTGGTGGACAAATAGAGTAACTCATCGTTGGAAATGAGCAGTTTCTCCCTGTTATGAACTAATGCGCTATCAGGTGTGCCTTATGCAAGTCGTTTAATTGACTCTGGATAGAAATACATCATCTTTACTCTGGTTGCTGTCTCAAATGTGGGACTTACCTCTGCTTTGCTGTCAACGCATAACTCACCTCTATTAATGCCCCATATTCGCTAATGATTTATCAACCTTATTACTGTATATATTTATAAAACGAAGAGGTGCAATTACATTGTGCGTTTATTTGCATATAAATCAGCATCCTACTAACTTTTAACTCAGGTTTTCAAATCCCAGCCACAATACCTAGATTTGTGAAAAGACGTCTCGTCGCACAGACATGGCATTTTTTATGGGGAAGACTAGGCTTAAGGGTAAGTAAACTATAAAAAAACAGGTGAAATACTTCTCTCTTTTCAAGCAGATTGGGCATAACAATGGATTGCCATTGATGAGAGCTAAATATGTGTTTAATTAAAACCTGAAATTGCTATTACAAATAATTTTCACAGCTCTAGAGAATAGTGCTTTGTGACAACGGGGGATATATGGATATCGAAGTTTCGCGCCAGGTTGCGGTAGTTGAAGCTACCAGTGGAGATGTGGTTGTAGTTAAGCCTGACGGCAGTGCCAGAAAAGTTTCGGTTGGCGATATCATCCGTGAAAATGAGATTGTTATTACCGCGCATGATGCTGAACTCCTAATAGGCCAGCCTAGCGGCCCTGTTGAGGTTGAAGGTAATTGTGTTGGTTGTGTCGATCAAGACTTGGCTTGGGCAGATGCGCCTATCGCCGGAGAGGTGAATATCGATTTGGCGCAAGCTGCTGATGATTCATTTACTGATGATGACCTTGCAGCCATCCAAGAAGCCATTTTAGGTGGTGCCGATCCAACTCAAATTTTAGAAGCTACCGCTGCTGGTGGTGGTCTAGGTTCTGCAAACGCAGGCTTTGTTACTATAGATTACACCTACATAGAAACTCATCCTTCGACCTTCTTTGAAACTTCTGGTCTAGAAGTGCAATCTGTTGATGAAGACAGAGAAGAGCTTAGATCGATCACGCTCTCATCGGGTGGTCAATCCATCGCTGAAGCACTTACCGAAGGTTCCATTTCAGGCAATACTTACCCTCAATCTGTGACGGTTACTGATACCGTTGTTGCGGGTAGTTTAGCGCTTGACCCAGATTCTTTTGCTCCAGAAACACTTTCTCTCGCCTCGCTCCTTAGTGAACTTAATAGCGACATTACCTCTAGTGGTCAACCGGTAACTTTTACGTTTGATTCAGCCTCCAATTCGATTATTGGTGTTCAAGGTACAGATGAAGTACTGCGCATCGATATTGATGCCGTGAGTGTTGGAAATGACGTTGAATTATCGCTGACCACAACTGTTTCCCAACCGATAGATCATGTTCCGTCGATTGGTGGCGGTCAGGTTTCCTTTACGGGCGACCAAATCAACATCGCCTTTGACATACAAGGTCAAGACACCGCAGGTAATCAGCTTGTCACACCTATCAATGCGCAAGTGACCGTCTTTGACGGGGTAGATCCGTCTGCTGAAAGTGTGAATATCAGTAACGTTGAAACAAGCAGTGCTGCAATTGAAGGCACGTTTTCAAATATTGGTAGTGATAATCTTCAGTCAGTTGTTTTCGACCCAAGTGCACTCGCTCAGTTTGATGGTGTCCTCAGCGATAATCAGGCGACCGTTGCATCCTTGTCTGCTGATGGAAGTACCATCACACTGTCAACCCAAGGTAGCAGCGACGTTATTTTAACCGTTAGCTTAGATACTGACGGTACCTATCGATTTGAGCAGTTGAGACCAATAGAACAAGTCGGCACTGATTCGCTTACTTTCTCTTTACCAATCACGGTTACCGATTTTGACCAAGATATCGTAACCAATACCATCAACCTCACTATTTCTGATGGCGATAAACCAGTCATTACCAATGTCGACAGTATCGATGTTGATGAAGCTGGCATTGTTGGTGGTTCTCAAGAGGGGACGGCAACCGTATCAGGAAGTGGCAGTGTCACCTCAGAGATTTTTGATAGTGACATTATCGATCATCATGAACTTGAACCTGCAGAGTTTAATACCGCTGGCACACTGATATCTAACGGTGAGGTTGTGTTACTTGAGCTGGTTGATGAAACCAATGGTGTGCGAACGTACGAGGGCTATGTCGAGATTAATGGCGCAAGAATTACGGTTTTTGATGTGAAAATTGATAGCCCATCTTTGGGTAGCTACGAATTTAATCTGTATGAAGAACTATCGCATCAAGGCGCTGAAGATGCACAGTTAACCTTTGCACTGCCTATCTATGCGGTGGACGCGGATGGCGATAGATCGGCGTTATCCAGTGGTTCAAGTACACCAGAAGCTGCCCAGATTCTTATCAACGTTAAAGATGATGTTGTTGAGCTCGTTGATAAGGTTGAGTCAGTCACGGAACCGACTTTAGCGGGCGATACCATTGTTTCGTATAACCTGTTCAATTTCGAAGGCGCAGATGGTTCTACAATTCAATCGTTTAACTATGATGGTGTTGATTACTCGCTAGATCAGAGCTTACAGCCCGATGCTGCTCAGACTTTCAGTTTTACTGAGGGTGTCGTCACTATCTCATTAAACGGTGATTTCAGTTTTGAAGTCGCTCGTGATATCGACCACTCAAGCAGTGAAACTATAGTAAAACAGTTCTCATTTTTAGCTGAAGATGGCGATGGAGATACTGATACCTCAACACTTGAGTTAAGTATTACCGATGGTCAAAACCCGGCAATCAATCTGATTCCACCTGTTACTTTATCTGAAACCAACCTAGCTGATGGCTCTGCACCAAGTGGAAGTGCAGTAAGTGCAACCAACACGATCACTTTTACTTCTGGTAGTGATGACGTGGCGAATTTCCGCATTGAGCCTACAGAGTTCAATGTCGGCGGCGCACTGAAATCGAATGGCTTTGTGGTTGAGATAAAAGAGGATTCGGCGAATCCAGGTACTTACATTGGTTTCATTACTGATGGCTCAAACACTGAAATCCCAGTGTTTACGATTAGCTTCTCGTCCACCACGCTTGGTGAATACACCTTTACTTTGTTAGAAGCGTTGGACCATGCCGATGGCCTAGCGAACAATGATCTGAGCTTTGATCTTCCGGTATATGCGGTAGACAGCGATGGCGATGATTCTGTTGTGTCCCAACTGAATGTGACTATCGGTGATGATGTTCAAATCATGCAAGATGGCACGTTAGATATTGTTGAGCCTAATCTAGCTGATGGCACGGTGACCACTAACACCATTGATGTGATGCCAAACCAAAGTGCTGATGGCGCGACGATTACTCAGTTTACTTATGACGGTGTCGTAAACACACTGGATCAAAGCATTTCAGGTGAACAGCAATTCAGCTTCACCGAAGGCGAGCTATATATCACTCTTGAAGGGGAATTGCGCTTTGAGCCAAACCGAAATTTAGACCACTCGGTGAGCGAAGACATCGTGAAATCGATTGTTGTAACCTCAAACGACTTCGATAATGACTCTCTGACTTCAACCGTAACGCTGACCATCACCGATGGTGATAACCCTACGATTGACGTTATTCCGAGCGTTTCGCTTTCTGAAACGAATCTGAGCGATGGCTCTGCTCCAAGTGGCAGCGCGGTAAGCTCCACTCAAACCATCACGTTCACCAACCAAAGTGATGATGTGGTTCGTTTCCGTATTGAGCCAACGGAGTTCAATACTAACGATGATCTTAAATCGAACGGTTTAGCCGTTGAATTACGAGAAGACCCACAAGGTTCGGGTAATTACATTGGTTTTACGACCAGTGCGACGAATGTCGAAACCACGGTATTTACGCTGAGTTTTTCTAGCACCACATTAGGTGAATACACGTTCACACTCATCGAAGCGTTGGACCATCAAGATGCCCTTGGTAACAACGAGCTCAGCTTTGATCTGCCTGTTTATGCGGTAGACAGTGACGGCGATGATTCAATGATGTCACCGTTAAGTGTGACCATCGGTGATGATGTTCAAATTATGCAAGACGGTACGTTAGATATCGTCGAGCCGAATCTTGCAGCTGGTACCGTGACAACTGGTACTGTTGATGTGATGCCAAATCAAAGTGCCGATGGCGCAACGATCACTCAATTCACTTATGACGGCCAACTTCGAACGCTTGACCAAAATGACACTGGCGAGCAGCAGTTTAGCTTCACAGAAGGTGAACTGTTCATTACGCTTGAAGGTGAAGTGCGCTTTGAGCCTAATCGTAATCTAGACCACACGCTGAACGAAGATATCGTGAAATTAATCGTGGTGACGTCTAGTGACTCCGATAACGATGTATTGACCTCAACCGTCACGCTGACCATTACCGATGGTGATATCCCGACCATTGATAATGTCCCAACTGTGAGCTTGTCAGAAACCAATCTGAGTGATGGCTCTGCACCAAGTGGCAGCGCGGTTAGCTCAACTCAGACCATTACTTACACCACTCAAAGTGATGATGTGACCAGCTTCCGTATTGAACCGACTGAGTTCAATGTTGGTGGTACTCTCACATCAAACGGATTAGCGGTCGAGCTGAAAGCTGACCCAACCACACCGGGTGGTTATATCGGTTTTATTACGGATGGTTCGAACGCTGAAACCAACGTATTCACGATTAGTTTTTCAGATACCAACTTAGGCCAATACACCTTCACCTTACTTGAAGCACTAGACCATATAGATGGCCTCGCAAATAATAATTTGAGTTTCGACTTGCCGGTTTACGCGGTCGATAGCGATGGCGATGACTCGTTGGTGTCTCAATTAAACGTAACCATTGGTGATGATGTCCAAATCATGCAAGGTGGTACGTTAGATATCACTGAGCCAAACCTTGCAGATGGCACAATCACAACCAATACCATCGATGTGATGCCAAATCAGAGTGCCGATAGTGCGACGATCACTCAGTTCACTTATGACGGTCAACTACGAACACTTGATCAGAATGACTCTGGCGAGCAGCAGTTTAGCTTCATAGAAGGTGAGTTATTCATCACTCTTGAAGGTGAAATACGCTTCGAGCCAAATCGTAATTTGGATCACACTGTTAGCGAAGACATCGTGAAGTCGATTGTGGTGACCTCAAGCGATTCAGACAATGACGTACTGACATCCACAGTGACGCTGACCATTACTGATGGTGATATCCCAACCATTGATGCCGTGCCAAGCGTGACTCTGTCTGAAGCTAACCTTAGTGACGGTTCTACACCAAGCTCCAGTGCCGTCAGTCAGACCGAAACGATTACCTTCACGAATCAAAGCGATGATGTCGCGAGTTTCCGTATTGAACCCACCGAGTTCAATGTGGGCGGTGCACTGAAGTCGAATGGTTTTGCGGTTGAGATAAAAGAAGATTCGGCTAATCCGGGCACTTATATCGGCTTTATTACTGATGGTTCGAATACTGAAGTTCCTGTATTCACGATTGCCTTCTCTACAAGTACGTTAGGCGAATACACCTTTACTCTGCTTGAAGCGTTAGACCATGCGGATGGTTTAGATAATAACGATCTGAGCTTCGATCTGCCTGTTTATGCGGTTGATACGGATGGCGACGATTCCTTGGTGTCTCAACTGAATGTGACCATCGGTGATGATGTCCAAATCATGCAAGATGGCACATTAGATATCACTGAGCCAAACCTTGCTGACGGTACGGTGACAACCAACACCATTGATGTGATGCCAAATCAAAGTGCTGATGGCGCGACGATCACTCAGTTTACCTATGACGGTGTCGTAAACACACTGGATCAAAGCATTTCAGGCGAGCAGCAATTCAGCTTCACCGAAGGCGAGCTTTATATCACCCTTGAAGGGGAGGTGCGCTTTGAACCTAATCGCGATCTAGACCATTCCGTTAGTGAAGATATCGTGAAGTCGATTGTCGTGACTTCAAGCGACTTCGATAACGATCCGGTGACTTCAACCATTACGCTGACCATTACTGATGGTGATACCCCGACTATCGATGCTGTTCCGAGTGTTGCTCTTGAAGAAGCGGATCTCGCTGATGGCTCATCACCAAG